>JAEZBF010000281.1 GCA_023427545.1 Pseudomonadota bacterium | reverse complement strand
GTCGTAGACCTGCGCCGAGCTCTTCAGCGACGTCGAGAACATGTAGAGCAGCGGCGTGACCATCAGCAGCCCACCGATGAGCAGCAGCGTCCCCGCGATCACGCGCCCGGGCCGGATCGCCTTGCGGTTGGCGGCGAGTTCCCCTCCGGCGAAAACAGCCGTCATACCGGCTTCCTCAGAACGTAGAGTTGCAGCAGCGACACGCAGAGCAGGATCAGGAACAGCACCACCGTCTGCGCGGCGGCATAGCCCATCTGGAACGAGTTGAACGCCGTCTGGTAGATCAGCAGGACCAGCGGTTTGGTCGAGTTCAGCGGCCCGCCAGGGTCGTTGTGCGTCATGTTGAAGACCTGATCGAAGATCCGCAGGAACCCGATCGAGGAGAACACGACGAGAAACACCATCGTCGGCTTGAGGAGCGGCAGCGTGATCTTGCGCAGGATTGCCCATTCACCGAGTCCGTCGATCCGCGCCGCCTCGTAGTAGGTCGATGGGATCGCCCGCAGGCCGGCGAGGAAGATGATGATCTGGAAGCCCAGTCCCGCCCAGATACCCGTCACCATGATCGAGGGCAGCGCCTGAGATGGGGACCGGAGGAACTGCTGCGCCGGCAGCCCCAAGTGGGAGAGGAAACCATTGATCAGCCCGACCGGGATCGGCTGGTAGAACCACCGCCACACCCACGCGATCGCCGCCGCCGTGGTGAGGAAGGGCAGGAAGTAGAGCGCGCGGATGAACCCGTGCATGAAGCGCACACGGTCGAGATACCAGGCGATCACGAACGAGAGCACGAGGCTCACCGGGGCGCCGATCAGCAGGTAGGTGAAGGTGTTGCCGAAGACCTTCCAGAACACCGGATCGGCAAAGAGCCGCTGGAAGTTCTCCAGCCCGATGAATACGGGCGGCCGCAGCAGATCCCACTGGTGGAGCGACATCCAGAACGCCGAGAGCGTCGGGTAGAACCTGATCCATGCGTAGAAAAGGATGGGCAGGGCAAGGAAGGTCCAGGCCCAGCGCACCTTCCGGCCTTGCAGCGTCAGGCCGTAAGCGGCGCGGCCCTTGGGGGTCGCGCTCGCTGTCGTGCTTTCGAGGGCTGTCGCCACGCTACTTCCGCGCAGCGTCGATGATCGCCTGCTCGGCGGCGGCGGCCTGCTCCAGCGAGGCCTTGGGATCCTGGTTCTCGAGCAGCACGCGGTTGACCATGTCGATCGCGGTCTGCCGCTCACCCGCCTCATCCACGAACAGGGTGGTGTGGGCGTAGTCGAGCGCCTTGAGGAACGGCGCGTAGATCGGATCGGCCAGGTTCTTGTCCGTCAGCGCAGCGGACTTGCGGGCGGGGAGTTCACCGACCGTCTCGAGCCAGATCTGCATCGCCTCGTCCGAGGTAATGTACTGCAGGAACTTCTCTGCGGCCGCCTTCTCCTCGCCCTGGGCGCCAGCGCCAATGCCGTTCGCAAAGTAGCTGGCATAGTTCGACCGCAGGCCGTCTGCGTTCGCCGGCAGCTCGACCACGCCCCACTGGAAATCGGTGATCGGCTTGAACGCACCCAGCCGGAACGTGCCGTCAATGGTCATCGCCGCAAGGCCCGCCTTGAACGCCGCCTGGCCCTCGTCCATGAAGCCAGCCATGCCGACCTTCTCCTTGGTCTGCAGGCCGGTATAGAACTCGAGCGCCTTCAGACCCGCGTCGGAATTGTAGGCGACGTTGCCGTTCGCATCGTAAGGCTCGCCGCCGAACTGGCGCACCAGCACTTCGCGCCACCACTGGTGATCCTGACCGGCGAAATCGAGCGTGATGCCTTCCGAAGTGATGTTGCCGCCGCCGTCTGTCTTGGTCGTGGCCTTGGCCGCCGCGACGAGCTCGTCGAGCGTCGTGGGCGGCTGAACACCCGCTTCGTCGAGCAGGTTCTTGTTGTAGAAGAGTGCCAGCGAGCGCACCGCGGTGGGCAGCCCGTAATACTTCCCGTCGCGCTTGACCGCGGTCACGATCGGGAAGAACTCGGATTCGATCTTGTCGGTCGGGAAGGCCGCAGGATCGAGCGGCTGGAGCACGCCGCCGCGTGAGAACTGGTCGAGCCAGCCGTAGAAGAACTGCAGCACGTCCGGACCATTGCCCGCCGCCTGCGCTGCGATGACCTTCGTCTGGTAGTCGGCATAGGGGAACGTCGTCTGCTTGACCGTGATGTCCGGGTTCGCGGCCTGGAAATTCTCGATCAGCTTGTTCATGGCGTTGACGCGTGTCTCGAACACGTACTGCCAGTATTCGATCTCTACTGCCTGTGCCGCCCCCATGGCCAAGAAGCTGATTCCGGCAGCAAGGCCGCCAAGCTTGATCAGACTACGCATCTCGTTCCCTCCATTGTCCCTCAGGCGCACTAATGGCGGCCCCGGGGCTTGATCCGGAAGGCGTTCTCGCCTTCCCTGGCGACAGCGTCGGCCCCGCGCCCCACTGCTGTCAACGGGGAATAGACTGGGTTGCCCGAGCTTGGGCAAGTCCTTAGCGTCTCCACAGCTTTGGAGAACTGGATAATGCTTTCGCCTGCCGAGCGCCTCGCCCGCCGCAAGGCCCGCCCGCTCCTCCTCGAGTTGCATCGGGCGCTCAGCCGGCTGACCTCGACGCTGACCGTAATGAACACCGGCGCTCACCCCGACGACGAGCAGAGCGGGCTGCTCGCGCTGCTTCGCTACGGGATGGGCATGCACGTCGTCATCGCCTGCTCGACGCGTGGTGAAGGCGGCCAGAACAGTCTCGGCCCAGAGCGCGGCGCTGCCCTCGGCGTCCTGCGCACCCGAGAGCTTGAGGAGGCTGCCCGCGTCCTCGACGCCGACGTGGCGTGGCTGGGGTTTGGTCTGGACGATTCCGTGCACGATTTCGGCTTTTCGAAGAATGGGATAGATACGCTGGCCTGCTGGGGCCGGGACTGCCTGCTCGAGCGGCTGGCGGGGGCCTAGCGCCGCGAGCGGCCCGACATCGCGATCCCGACGTTCCTCGACGTGCCCGGCCAGCACGGACATCACCGCGCCATGACCGAGGCGGCGGAAGCGGCGATCGCGCTTGCTGCCGATCCCAACGCGTTCCCCGAGCATTTCGCCGAGGGACTGAGCCCCTGGCGGGTCGCCAAGTACTACCTCCCGGCCTGGTCGGGCGGGGGCGGCACGTACGACGACGAAGTCCCGCCGCCGAACGCCACCACCACCGTTGCCGCGCCCGGCCCGGACCCTGCGACCGGCGCGACCTATGCCGAGATCGGCGAGTGGTCGCGCGCCTATCACGCCTCGCAGGGCATGGGACGTTTTCCGCCCAAGCCGCAGCAAAGCTGGGGGCTGCACCTCAAACTCGGCCCGGCAGGCGAGGAAACCGGCATTGCCGCCAACCTGCCCGCAACGCTTGCGGAGGTGGCCGACCGACTCGGCGAAGCTGCCGCCACTGAGGTGCGCGCCGCCCACGCCGCTATCCAGGGCGCCATTGCTGCCTTCCCGGACCGTGACGCTATCACCGAGGCCCTGACGCAAGCCGCGACGCACCTTCAAGCCGCCCGTTCTCGCCTGACTGCAGTTGAGGACCAGGCACATGGCCATCGGCTAACGCGCAAGGCTGCGGAGATCGATGCCGCCCTCCTTCTCGCCGCCGGCATCGACGCAACCGCGTGGCTCGAGCCTGCGGCGGTGGCCCAGGACGGAAGCACTACGCTCAGGCTCTACCTTCGTGCGAACGATGGTGCCAGCACTAGGGTCGCGCCGCGCGTCGCGCCGGGGATCACGGCGGGGGAGCCGCTCGAGCGCGACGGCATTGTCGACATCCCCCTCACAGTCAGCGCCGAGACGCCGCTCACGAACCCCTACGGGCAAGGATGGATCAGCCTGGGCTGCAACGGTGAGGTCGGGGCCACAGTCGAGGCCACCATCGCCGGCCGCAGCATCAGCGTCCCCATCGATCTCGACGAACCTCTCCGGATCGTGCCGGCGCAGTCGGTCACCCTCGATCCCGAAGCTCTCGTCGTGCCGCTGAGCAGCCTGCCGCGCAAAGCCGACATCACTGCCTCGACAAAGGGTCCAGCCGCGACCCTGAGTCTCGACGCGGCTCCCGGCATTTCGCCTGAACCTCGCGCGGGCGGCTTCCGCGTTTTCATCGACTCAACGCTGCCGCCCGGCCGCCATCGCCTCGCCGCCCACGTGGATGGCGCACCGGCCGGCCGGCTGCAGCCGGTGAGCTATCCGCACATTGGCAATGCCTCGCTGATCACCCCCGCCACTCTCGACGTGCTCGCGCTCGATCTGCAGCTGCCGACGGATACGCGCATCGGCTACGTCAGCGGCGGCAGCGACAGGGTTGGGCTCTGGCTCCGGCGGATGGGTCTGGAGGTGGTCGAACTGGACGCCGAAGCGCTTGCCGGCGACCTCTCACACCTCACCACCATCGTCGCCGGCATCTTCGCGTTCGGCCAGCGTCCCGACCTTGCCGCGGCGACCGAGCGGCTACACCGCTGGGTCGAGGAGGGCGGTCATCTCGTGACGCTCTACCATCGGCCGTCGGACAGCTGGCAACCCGGCACGACACCGCCTCGACACCTGGTGATCGGCTCGCCATCGTTGCGCTGGCGCGTCACCAATCCCGCCGCCGCGGTGGAGGTGCTCGCACCCGCACACCCTCTCCTTAGCTCGCCCAATCGGATCGGCCCGGACGACTGGTCCGGCTGGGACAAGGAGCGCGGCCTCTACTTCGCCTCCGGATGGGACCCCGCCTACGAGCCTCTCCTTGCCATGCATGATGCCGGCGAGGCCCCACTCCGCGGCGCCCTGCTCTCGGCGCGGATCGGGAGCGGCAGGCACACGCACACCGGCCTCGTTCTCCATCACCAGCTCGATCGTCTGGTGCCCGGCGCGTTCCGGCTGATGGCAAACCTGGTACAGCCTGCCGGGTGATTGCGCTCGGGGCGACAAGAGCGCGCCGAACCCGTCGCGGGAATGTATCCCCGGTGCTAGAGGAACAGCTTAGGATTGTCGCTGATCACCCCGCCCAGCCCCCAGGCCCAGAACGGCGCCATCATCTCAGGATCGTTGCACGTCCACGCGCGGACGATGATCCCCTCTTTCTTCGCCGCCTCCAGAAAGCCGAAGCTCAGCGCCCTGTAGTTGAGATGAACCGCCCGCGCGGGGATTGCAGCGAGCGCCTCCCGCCAGTTGGGCGGTACCTGGTCCCACAGCATGGCGACGTCGTAGCTGGGGTCGATGGCCTTCATTCCTGACAGGCAGGCGGGATCGAAGCTCGAGATCATGATCCGGGTGTTCGAATTGCGTTTCTCCAGCTCGCGATGCACCGCCTGGGTGAGGTCGGTCAGCGAACGGTGGTGGGGGTGCTGCTTGATCTCGACGTTGAGGCCGAGCCCGAGTTCGCCCGCCGCGGCGACTGTTTCCGCCAGCGTCGGGAGCCGCTCGCCGGCAAAGCGGCCGTCGAACCAGCCCCCTGCATCTATGGTGCGGAGGTCGGCCGATCTGATGTTGCCGACGCTGCCCTTTGCCGTCGTCGTCCGGTCGAGGGTGGGATCGTGAATCACCACCGGCACGCCATCCGCCATCAGCGCGACGTCGAGTTCAACCCAGCGCGCGCCCTCGTCGCACGCCGCGCGGAACGCCGCGATCGTGTTCTCCGGCGCAATTGCCGATGCGCCGCGGTGGGCCTGTACTTCGTCAGCCGATCGCGGACGCGTCCGCTGGCTCTGGTCCTGGGTCATGTTTGTCTCTGATGAAAGGCGCAATCAGTCGGTGCGGCGTCCGGTTTCCCGGCTGAAGGGATGGAGCTGGGTCAGCGGGAGATAGAGTGAGATCGGCTCGGATTCCGGCAGGTGAGGCCGGCCGGGCACCAGCACCACCGCTGTCTGATCCTGGCCATCGAGCCGGACATGCAGGTGGCTTTCGCTGCCCACCGGCTCCATCAATTCCACGACCCCGCGCAGCGTCAGCGCAGGACTTTCCGGCGCGGCTAGAGCTATATTGTCCGGCCTCACCCCAACGACGGTCGTGTTCGCGGGCAGGTTGAGCGCGGCCCCGCTGCCCTTCTGCCGCAGGTAATCAACCTCGAGCAGGTTCATCGGCGGCGATCCGATGAACCCGGCGACGAACAAGGTCGCGGGCCGCTCGTAGACATCGATCGGCGTGCCGACCTGTTCGACGAGGCCGCTGTTCATGACCACCAGGCGGTCCGCCAGCGTCATGGCTTCGAGCTGGTCGTGCGTCACGTAAAGGCTGGTGGTCTTGAGCCGGCGCTGCAGCCGCCGGATCTCGACGCGCATCTGCACCCTGAGCTTGGCGTCGAGGTTGCTGAGCGGCTCGTCTAAAAGGAACGCGGCGGGTTCGCGCACGATGGCCCGGCCCATGGCGACGCGCTGCCGCTGGCCGCCCGAGAGCTGGCGCGGGCGGCGGTCGAGCATCGACTCGATCTCGAGGATCGCCGCCGCTTCCTTGACCCGGCGGTCGATCTCGTCGCGTTTGGTGCCGCGGTTCTTGAGCCCGTATTCGAGGTTTCCGCGCACCGTCATGTGCGGGTAGAGCGCATAGTTCTGGAACACCATCGCGATGTCGCGCTGGGCCGGTTCTTCCTTGCTGACGTCTCGTCCAGCGATCTCGATACGGCCGGACGTTATGGTCTCCAGTCCGGCGACCATGCGCAGCAGAGTCGACTTGCCGCAACCGGACGGCCCGACCAGCACGACCAGCTCGCCGTCGGCAACGGAGAGGTCGATGCCCTTTACGGCGACGACGTTGCCGTAGTTCTTCTTGAGCTCGACCAGCTCGATAGAAGCCATCTTATTTCTCCGTTTCGACGAGGCCTTTGACGAACAGGCGCTGCATGGCGACGATGACGAGCACCGGCGGCAGCGCCGCAAGGACGACCGCGGCCATCACCAAGTTCCAATAGGGCTGGGAATCCGCGACGTCCGCCAGGCGCTTAATGGCCATGACCACGGTGTAGTACTGCGGGTCCGTGGTGATCATCAGCGGCCACAGGTACTGGTTCCATCCCAGGACGAAGAGGATGATGAACAGCGCCGCGATGTTGGTCGTCGACAGCGGCAGCAGGATGTCGCGGAAGAACTTCATCGGTCCCGCCCCGTCGACGCGCGCTGCCTCCATTAATTCCTCCGGTACGGTGAGGAAGAACTGCCGGAACAGGAAGGTGGCGGTTGCCGAGGCGATCAGCGGGATGATCAGCCCCCCATAGTTGTTGAGCAACCCAAGGTTCGCGACGACCTCGAAGGTCGGGATGATGCGCACCTCGACCGGCAGCATCAGCGTGATGAAGATCAGCCAGAACGCCAGGGTGCGGAACGGGAAGCGGAAGTAGACGATCGCGAATGCCGAAAGGATCGAGATCGCAATTTTTCCGATCGCGACGCCCACCGCCATGATCAGCGAATTGATCATCATCGGCCCGATCGGCGGCGCGCCCGAGCTCGTCATCCCCGTCACGAGCATCGCCTTGTAGTTGTCGATCATATGCGATCCCGGCAGGAGCGGAACGCCGGTGATGAAGTCGTTCTGGGTGTGCGTCGACGCGATGATCGCAAGATAGACGGGGAACACGACCAGCACGACCGCAACGATCAGCACCAAGTGCGAGAGCAGATTGATCCACGGGCGGTTTTCGACCATCGGCGTTCCCCTAGTACTGCACGCGGCGTTCGATGAAGCGGAACTGGATCACCGTAAGGGCGATGACGATCGCCATCAGGATCACCGATTGCGCCGACGAAGACCCCAGGTTGAGGCCGATGAAGCCGTCGAAATAGACCTTGTAGACCAGGATCTCGGTCGTGCGGGCGGGCCCGCCTTCGGTCGTCGCGTGGATCACCCCGAAGGTGTCGAACATGGCATAGACGATGTTGACGACGAGCAGGAAGAAGGTCGTCGGCGACAGCAGCGGCAGGGTGATCGTGAAGAACCGCTTGACCGGTCCCGATCCATCGATCGCCGCCGCCTCCTCGAGCGAACGCGGGATCGACTGCAGCCCCGCAAGGAAGAACAGGAAGTTGTAGGAAATCTGCTTCCAGGTCGCCGCGAGCACGATCAGGATCATCGCGTCGCCGGGCCTCAGCGTGTGGTTCCACGGAATGCCCATGCCGCGCAGCATGTAGGACAGGACGCCGATCGTGGGGTTGAACATGAACCACCACAGCACCCCGGCGATGACCGGCGCCACCGCGTAGGGCCAGACGACCAGCGTCGAGTAGACGCGCGCGGAGCGCAGCATCCGGCTCGCGGCGACGGCGAAGACCAGCGACAGGATCATCGACAACGCCGTCACTGAAATCGAAAAGACGAGCGTCGTGCGGAAGGTGTTGAGGTAGATCGGATCGGCAAAGAGCCTGGTGTAGTTCTGGAACCACACGAACGTGGTCTTCAGTCCGAACGCATCCTCGCGCAGCATCGACTGCCAGAACGCCTGGCCGGCCGGCCAGAGGAAGAAAACGATGGTGACCAGCATCTGCGGCGCGAGCAGCAGATAAGGCAGCACCTTGTTGGGAAAAACCGTTCGCTTGGTCTGCATTGCCCCCTCACGCCCGCAGCAGCCAGGCTGCAGCAGCCGAGGCGGGTGGCCCCGGCTGCCTTGTCGTTACAGCCGTTACTGGTTGGCCGCCTGGAACTCGCGGAGCTGCTCGTTCCCGCGCGCGACGGCATCGTCGAGAGCCTGCTTGGCGGTCTTCTGACCGGAAAGCAGCTGCTGGAACTCTTCGTCGATGATGGTGCGCGTCTGGACGTAGTTGCCGTAGCGGATGCCCGAGCTGTTCTCGTTGGGGGTCGTGCGGGTCATCTGCTGGATGGCGATCTCGGAGCCGGGGTTCTTCTCGTAGTAGCCCTGCTCCTTGCCGAGGTTGTAGGCGGCTTCGGTCAGCGGGAGATAGCCGCTGAACTGATGCCAGTCCGCCTGCACTTCAGGCTTCTGAAGGTAGGTGTAGAACTTGGCGACGCCCTTGTATTCCTCGGCCGGGCGGCCCTGCAGCGTCCACAGCGTGGCGCCGCCGATGATCGAGTTCATCGGCTCCTTGATGACGTCGTCGTAGTAGGGCAGCGGGGCAAAACCGACCTCGAAGTCCTTGGCCTGGGCGACCACCGCCGCACGTCCCGCCGAGGAGTTCATGTAGATCGCGCATTCCTGGGTGACGAACTTGGGCAGCGCATCCGCGGCGCCGGCGGCACCGGCGTACTGGAAGAGCCCGGAATCCTGCCACTTCTTGAGGTTGTCCCAGTGGCGGATGGTCGCTTCGTTGTTGAACGTGAATTCGGCATCGAGGCCGCCGAATCCGTTGGCCTTGGTCGAGTACGGCTGGTTGTGGATCGCGTTGAAGTTCTCGGTCTGGATCCAGGTGATCCAGGTGCTGGTGAAGCCGCACTTGGCAGCGCCGCTATCCATGATCTTCTTGGAGAATTCCTCGAGCTGCGCCCAGGTCTTGGGCGGGGTCTCGGGGTCGAGGCCGGCTTTTTTGAACACGTCCTTGTTGTAGTACATGATCGGCGTCGAGGAGTTGAACGGCAGCGACAGCACGTTCCCCTCGGGATCCGAATAGTAGCCGGTGATCGCCGGGTTGAAGACCGACTGGTCCCACGGCTCGCCCTGATCCTTCATCAGCTGGTAGATCGGATAGACGGCGCCCTTGGCCGCCATCATCGTGCCTGTGCCGACTTCGTAGATCTGGATGATCGCCGGCTGCTGATTGGCGCGGAACGCCGCGATGGCTCCGGTCATCGCCTCGTCGTAGCTGCCCTTGAACACCGGAACGATTTCGTAATCGCTCTGCGACTTGTTGAACCCAGCAGCTATCTCCTCCAGCTTTTTACCGTTTTCGCCGCCCATGGCATGCCACCACTGAATCTGCGTCACCGCCTGCGCGGCGGTGGTGGCGGCCAGTCCGGCGACGAGAGCCGTCGACAGCAACATGGCAATCTTGTTCATTCTACTCCTCCTTGTCGGCGAGGTTCTTTGTCCTCACTCTGACTTCCACGGTAGCAACGGGTTTCGCGCTGCGCCAAGCGGTAATTTTTCGTACCCTCAGGGGACCTTGTGCCCGGCCGCCTTGAACAGGCGGTACCACTCCTCGCGCGTGAGCTGCACGTCCGACCCCGCAGCGCATTGCCTGACGCGGTCCGGCTTGGTGGTACCGAGCACCACCTGGATGTTCGCGGGGTGCCTGATGATCCAGGCGACGGCAATGCCGGTGGGCGTCACACCGTACTTGGCGGCGATCTCGTCGAGCGCATCGTTGAGCTGGGGATAGTTCTCACGGTCGCCGACGAACACGCCTTTGAAGAAGCCGCGCTGGAACGGCGACCAGGCCTGCAGCATCATGCCCTTGAGCCGGGAATAGTCGAGCAGGCCGACATCGCGCGACACCGACTGGTCGAGACCATCCATGTTGGCCGCGATGCCCTGGGCGAAGAGATTCGCATGGGCGATGCTGAGCTGCACCTGGTTGAAGAGCAGCGGCTGGCGGACCGCGGACTTCAGCAGCTCGATCTGCCCCGGCGTTTGGTTGGACACACCGAAGTGGCGAACCTTGCCGGCCGTATGAAGCTGCTCGAAGGCTTGCGCGACCTCTTCGGGCTCGACCAGCGTATCCGGCCGGTGAAGCAGGAGGACGTCCAGATAGTCGGTTCGAAGCGCCGCCAGCGATTCATCGACCGTCCGCAGGATGTGCTCGGCGGAGAAATCGAAGAAGCCCGGCCGGATGCCGACCTTGCTCTGGATCATGATCCCCGCGCGGTCCGCCGCGGAGAGCTTGACCGCCTCGCCGAAGCGGGCCTCGCAGCGATGCCTCTCGCCGCCGTAGATGTCGGCGTGGTCGATCATCGTGATCCCGCACTCGAGTGCGGTAGCGAACAACTGCTGGATTTCGGCGTCGGACATCTTGGCGATGCGCATGAGGCCGAGGATGACGCTCGGGACAGTGAGGTCCGAATGGGGAACCTTGTAGGTCTTCATTTGCACTCTGCTCTGCTGAGGAAATCGGCGCCGCGATTCTTCGTCGCTTGCTGCGGTCTACGGGCATGATACGCCGCATGTCCACCCACTGGGGAATCTGCAGATGACGACAATCGGCGTCGAAACGCTGACGCTGCCGATGGCACGGCTGGGGCTACCCAGCAACCTGCCCCGCTTCCGCTGGCAGCAGCCGATGCCCCACCGGCCGACGCCGCCCGATTTCGGACTGTCGGAGGAGGAGAGCAGGCACAGCTTCAAGTGGGGAGAAGATTCGATACTGCCCTACCAGGTCCATGACGACTACGACCGCGAGCTTCGGCCTGGTCAGCTCGAGGTGCTGGTCATCGACAACGGGCTCCTGCGGGCCGTCGTTGCCCCCTCTCTCGGGGGCAGGTTGCTCGAGCTCAAGGACCTGCGCTCAGGGCGCGACCTGGTGTTCCGCAATCCGGTGTTCCAGCCGGCCAATCTCGCCGCGCTCAATGCGTGGTTCTCGGGCGGGATCGAGTGGAACGGCCTGATCCCCGGGCACACGCCCTTCACCTGTGCGCCGATCTTTGCGGGGGTGCGCGAAACCGATCGGGGGCCGATCCTGCGGCTTTACGAGTTCGACCGCCTTGTCGAGGCGACGTGGCAGATCGACCTCTTCATGCCAGCGGGTGCGGCGCAACTGTTCGCCCATGGTCGGATCGTCAACCCCAATGACGAGAAGCGCCTCGCGTACTGGTGGACCAACATCGCGGCCCCTATGAACACGGGGACCCGGGTGCTGAGCCCCGCGGAGTATTCGATCGAGCACATCTGGCCGGGCAACAACCTCGGCCGTTGCGATTTCCCGCGCCCGGACTGGGATGCCTCGTACCCCGACAACTGGGAAAACGCGACCTCGGTATTCTTCCGCGCACCAGGTGCGCCGCGGAAGTTCATCGCTTCGGTCGATCGCGACGGCTTCGGGCTGGTGCAGACCGCCACATCGGAGATGCAGGGCCGCAAGTTCTTCTACTTCGGCAGTGCCCAGGGCGGCCAGAACTGGATGGACTTCCTGGCCCGGCCCGGCGAGGGGAAGTACCTCGAGATCCAGAGTGGCATAGCGCCGACGCAGAACCAGCGGTTCGAGCTGGCGCCGCGCGAGGAACTGGAATGGACCGAGGCGTTCGCTCCGCTTCAGCTCGAGGCCCGCAGAGCCCATGATCCGGACTATCGCACCGCGGTGGCACATGCCGGTGCAAGCCTGGACGCAGCCATCCCTCAAGCGGAGCTCGAGCAGATCGATGCCTTCGTTGCCGAGCAGTCGCGACTGCCACTCAGTGAGCGCTACTCGGCTGGCCAGCCCTGGGGCGCCCGTCAGGAGCAGTTGCTTGGGCGCCCTTTGGCTGCGGGACTGGACTTCAGCGTCGCTACGCCCGGCGACTGCTGGGACGACCTGGCCGGAGGGCGCTCCATCTCGGAGGCGAACCTGCGGCGCGTTCCGGACGGGGTCGTCGTGTCGCCGCTCTGGATCGAGCGGGTGACGGCGAGCGCGGAAGCGCAGGGCACGACGTGGCTGCACGAACTGATCCTCGCCACTGCGCGGCTTGATGCAGGCGACACCGAAGCTGCGCGGACGCACATCGAGCGTTCGCTAGAGCTCAAGCCGACCTGGCCGGCGCATCGATTGAATGCGCTCGTCGCGGCCAATGTCGACGCTGCCACAGAGAGCTACCTCAAGGCCTGGAACAGCGGCGATGCACCGCCGGAGCTGGCGGTGGAGATCGCCACGCACTTGATGACTTCAGGACGCTCGGATTCCCTCAAGACGTTCGTCGAGAACCTGCCTCCACATGTCCGCGACAGGGAGCGGATCGTGCTCGCAAGGGCGCTCGTCGCAGCGAACGACGGTGATTTCGATGAGGTCGAGCGTATGCTGTTCAGCCGGCAGTTCGCGTCGATCCGAGAAGGCGAGACGCTGCTTTCCGACCTATGGGTGAGACTGCGTCGGGGCAGGCTGGAGGCCGTCTTGGGCCGGCCCGCTAGCCAGGAGGAGGCGAAGCAGGATCTCGCAGCCAACCCTATGCCGCAGTCTTTGGACCTGCGCATGCACGTCCTTGAGGACGTCTAGCGCGGCGGTGTGATGGAAGGCGAGGTTCGGCGCTCGCGCACCGACGCAGCTACGGCCGCGAAAATCGCCTCGTCGACGTCGATACCTGCCGCTCGCATCGCGATGACGATCGCGCCGACCGCGCCATCGGGAGCGAAATGGATTTCCGGCTCGTTACCGGCCGACCGTACGACCTCGGCGATCTTCTCCGGAACTCCGGTCAGTTGGGGCATGACCCCGCCGCCAAGTGCAACAGGGCCCGGCATGCTTGGTTCATAGGCCGTGGCGAAGTCGGCAACGAGGTAGCGTTCGGCTTCTTCGATGAGCTGTGCGGCGACGGGATCGCTACGGTGTGAAAACACCAGCGGCGCGAACCCCGCGAGTTCGATCGGGCGCCGCGCATAGACGGCATCGATGAAGTGCCGCAGCTGCAGCGAGCGCCCATGGGTCCTGCCCTCCTCGTCGGTGATACCCAACGCGCCGAGCAGCGCTTGCGTCAGCGCGGTCGCGGGACCACGGCCTTCCATGTCGGCGGCTGCGGCCTTGGCAGCCTCATGGCCAAGCCAGTAGCCGGAACCGAGATCTCCGAGCTGCCAACCCGCCAGATCGACGACGCGGTCGATCTCGCCATTGCGGATGCGGATCGCGCCTGCGCCGGTTCCGGCGACGACGCAATAGCCTTCGGTGGCGAGCGTCGTCGACGCGAACATCGCGAGCAGGTCGCCGGCGAAGAGGATGGGTCCAGTGAGGCCCAAAGCCCGGAAGGCCGTTTCCAGCTTGCCGACGGCAACATGCGCCTGCGGCCCGGCGAGCGCGATCTGGGCCACGAGGATGTCGAAGGGGCCACCGCCAGCGTCGGCAACTGCGGCGTCGACGGCCGCGATGAGCGAGGCCGCTGCGAACTCGGGGGTGTTGGAGGCCGGGTTTCCGCCCTTGCTGCGTCCATGGCCGAGGCACCGTCCCTGCGGGTCCACAAGGTAGGCGCGCGTCGTCGATCCCCCGACGTCGATGGCGAGCAGAGCGGTGCGCATCAGCTCATCGACCCGCTTGCAAACGCCAGTCGCGCTGGCTAAGAATTCTTTTCATCGACCCCTCGACCTCGTGAGAGCAATTTTCAGGCATGGGCTCGCTAGCATAGATGACAAGCGCCGCGAAGAGCTTCAGCGTTCTGGATCGCATCAAGACCTACCAGTCTCAGATGCCGGCCACGATGGCCAAGATCGCCGCTGTGCTCATCGACAATCCGCGGGCGCCGCTAGATCTTTCCATCACGGACCTGGCGGAGCGCGCCGGCACCTCGGCAGCAAGCGTCACACGCTTCTGCAGGATGATCGGCTATTCCGGCTATTCGCAGCTGCGCGTCGGGATCGCGGAGGAAGTTGGGCGCGGCGGCGCGCAGGCGGCCTGGATCGCCGACATCGGCCGATCGTTCGGTCCGCACGACCCTCCCGAAGATATCCAGCGGGCGCTGCTCAACACGCATGTGC
>JAEZBF010000279.1 GCA_023427545.1 Pseudomonadota bacterium | reverse complement strand
TGACCACACCGGAACAATCGTGATGATGAGCGACGACACGACGACGCCCGGCGAAGAGCCAGAAGTGACCCCCGAGATGGACGAAACCCCCGATCCGGTCGAGGCACTGCGCGCCGAAAACGCCGAGCTCAAGGACCGCATGCTGCGGCTTGCGGCCGAGATGGAAAACCTGCGCAAGCGGACCGAGCGGGAGATCGCCGATACCCGCGCCTATGCCATTGCCGGCTTCGCCCGCGACATGCTGACGGCGACCGACAGCCTTTCCCGCGCGCTCACCACGCTGCCTGCAGAGACCCGCGAGAGCGCCGACGAGACCACCAAGTCGCTGATCAACGGCATCGAGCTCACCGAGCGCGAGATGCAGCGCCTGCTCAAGAAGCATGGTGTTACGCCGATCGAGGCCGAGGGCCAGAAGTTCGATCCGCACCGCCACCAGGCGATGTTCGAGGTGCCCGATCCGTCGCGCCCGGAAGGTACGGTGGTTCAAGTCGTCCAGGCCGGTTTTGCAATCGGCGACCGCGTCCTTCGCCCCGCAATGGTTGGAGTCGCTAAAGGCGGTCCGCGCTTTCCCGCGGCGGCCAACGACGGCGCTGCGACTGCCGGGGTCGACAAGAGCGTGTAGACTCAGGCGCTCACTCGCCCGCAGAATCGGAATGCTTTAGCCTTCGGGCATGAGCGATCCGATTCCCTATTTCGACGGCCACAACGACGTGCTCCTGCGGCTCTATCTCCAGGAGGGCGGCGATCCCGTTCGCGAGTTCCTCGATGGCGCGGGGAAGGGACATATGGACCTGCCGCGCGCCCGCCAAGGCAACTTCATCGGCGGGCTCTTTGCGGTCTTTTCGCCGCCGGCTAGGAAACCGGACTTCGCCACGCCCGGGGCGCTGCGGCAGCCGCTGCCGCCGGTGCTTCCGCCGGGCGAGGCGGCAACTTCGGTGATCGGCGAGGTCGCGCTCCTGCTGCGGCTCGTCGCGGCATCGGAAGGCGCGGTGACGTTCTGCACCACAGTGCCCGAAATCCGCGATGCGATCGCCCGCGGCAGCCTCGCGGTCGTGCTCCACCTCGAGGGCGCCGACGCGATCGGGGAAGACCTCTACTTCCTCGACCTGCTGCACCACATGGGCCTGCGCTCGCTCGGGCCGCTGTGGAGCCGTCCCAATGCTTTCGGTCACGGCGTGCCGATGACCTTCCCCGGCTCGCCCGACATCGGCGACGGCCTTACCGAGGCGGGCAAGCGGCTGGTGCGCCAATGCAACCGGCTGGGCATTCTCGTTGACGTCTCGCACCTCAACGAGAAAGGGTTCTGGGACATTGCCGCGATCTCGCAAAAGCCGATCATCGCAACGCATTCAAACGTCCACGCGATCTCGACCTCGCCGCGAAACCTGACGGCGCGCCAACTCGACGCCGTCCGCGACAGCGATGGCCTCGTCGGCCTCAACTTCGCGACGTCCTACCTCCGCGACGACGGCCAGATGCGGACCGATACGCCCATCGAATGGATGGTGCGCCACACCGATGGGCTCATCGAGGCGCTGGGCGAGGACCGCGTCGGCATCGGCTCGGACTTCGACGGCGCCGCAATCCCGGACGCCATCGGATCGGTCGCAGGCAGCCAGGTGCTGTTCGAGGCGCTACGGCAGCACGGCTACGACGAGCCGCTGCTGCGCAAGCTCGGGTCGGAGAACTGGCTCAAGGCGCTCGAGCGGACCTGGAGCTAAGCGATGTCGGTGGAGGCGATCCGCTTGACCCCTGCCCCGTTCATGTCGCTCCACGCCTTGGCAAGCGAGCCATTGGTGTCGATGGCCCGGCAGGCGTCCTCGATCACGTAGGTCTCGAAGCCGGCCGAGCGGGCATCCAGCGCCGACCAGGCGACGCAGAAGTCGGTGGCAAGGCCGCATAGGAACAGCCGCTGCAGTCCACGCTCGCGGACATAGCCCTCGAGCCCCGTCGGCGTGGTGCGGTCCGCTTCGCGGAAGGCCGAGTAGCTGTCCACCTCGCGGTTGTAGCCCTTGCGCACGATCAGCTGTGCGTGCGGCAGGTCGAGCTCGTCGGCGAGCTGGGCGCCGCGGCTGCCCCAGGTGCAATGATCGGGCCACAGCACCTGCGGGCCATAGGGCAGCTCGATCACTTCGAACGGCTGCCGGCCCGGGTGATTGCTGGCAAAGGACACGTGGTCCTGCGGGTGCCAGTCCTGCGTCATCAACACGCTTGAGCACCGCCGGCCCAGCGCATTGACGATCGGGATGATGTCGAACCCGCCGGCGACCGCGAGGCGGCCGCCGGGCAGGAAATCGTACTGGACGTCGATGACGAGCAGCGCGTCGCCAGGACGGACCGCGAAGGTCATCAGGCCTCCTCGCCTTACTGAGCCGTCGAGGTGGTCGTGGCGCTCCCGGCAACAGGCGCCGCGCTTGTCGTCGATGTGGTGGTCGACGTCGTCGTCGTGGCCGGGGCATCCGGAGTTGCGGGTGCGGTTGCCGTCGTCGAGGTCATCGCATCGTTTGCCGGCGCTGCGGTGGTCGTCGCGGTCGCGTCCGCCGCAGGTGCCGCTTCGGCCGGCTCGGTGGCCCCGGCGGCCCCCGCGTCGAGCGCCGGGATCAGCGCACTGCACTCTTCGAAGCTGAACTCGGGCTCACCCGCCGTGCCGGTGATCTGGGCGGTCACCCTTGGCTCGAGGTCGGTTCGCACCTGGCCGAAGGACTCGTCGGTGAAGCCGGCGCCCTTGTAGGCCGTGGTTGCCTTATCGATCAGGTCGGTGCTGCCGGCGTTGAACTGATCGACCAGGTTCTGCTGCTCGATGATCTGCTTCTGCTCGTCGGTTGCCGCGTCGCCTGCAGCGCGGGCGGCAGCGAGGTCCGCTTCGGTGAACGGAGCGCCCTGGGCGGCAGCGCCGAAGGCAAGACCGCACCAAAGGTCGCGGTAGGAGCCTTCCGGCGCCGTCTGAGCAAAGGCGGGCACGGCCATAAGTACGGCGGGGATGAGTACCAGAAGGCGCTTCATAGCGGGTTTCCTTGTGTGGGTCGCAGGGTCCTATCGCCCCCCGGCGATAACGGCAAGCGGGTGCCAAAAGGCGGTTCGGCGCGGGGGGCGCTCGCTGCTTAACGCAGCGATGGCAGAAGAGGTCCGTTCACGGCCGCGTGATCAATCTCCAGTGCGTCAACCGCTGGCAGCAAATGCTTTTCACCGAGGTGCGCTTGCGGCGGCAAAACCCGCCTCCTATATAGCCGCCATAGCCCGGAAACGGGCAATTTCACCCCATTAGGGACCCCGCCCGAATGGGCGCCGGAACTGCCGCTTTGTGGAGTTCCATCGGGGTTCGCTGAAAGAGAGGCAACAATGGCTAAAGTGATTGGTATCGACCTGGGGACCACCAACTCCTGCGTCGCGGTGATGGACGGGTCGAATCCCAAGGTCATCGAGAATGCCGAGGGCGCGCGCACCACCCCCTCGATGGTGGCGTTCTCCAACGACGGCGAGCGGCTGGTTGGACAGCCGGCAAAGCGCCAGGCAGTCACCAACCCGGAAGGCACGTTCTTTGCGGTCAAGCGCCTGATCGGCCGGCGCTACGACGACCCCATGGTCGGCAAGGACAAGGGCCTTGTTCCATTCAAGATCATCAAGGGCGACAACGGCGACGCCTGGGTCGAGGCGAAGGACAAGAAGTATTCGCCCTCCGAAGTGTCAGCGATGATCCTGACCAAGATGAAGGAAACCGCCGAGTCCTATCTCGGTG
>JAEZBF010000110.1 GCA_023427545.1 Pseudomonadota bacterium | reverse complement strand
TCGAGCAGAACCGCATCGTCGGCGCCTGGTGCGAGCTGCGCTCCGACTACCGCCACTTCCGCATCGACCGCATCGTCGCCGCCGCAGCCATCGGCGAGCGCATCCCCCGCCGGCGCCAGGTCATGTTGCGCGAATGGCGCGTCCGATGGCTCGAGCGGGCTCCTGCCGAAAACTGACAGCCGCCTGCCTCTAGCCTCGTGCTCATCACCAACGGAGCACGTCCATGACCGTCCTCAACTTCATCTCCGCCTACGTCGCCGACGCCCAGAAGAGCGCCGCGCTCTACAGCAAGCTGCTCGGCAGCGAGCCGGTCGACAGCCGTCCCGGCTACGCCATGTTCGTCCTGCCCAACGGCCTGAGGCTCGGGCTATGGGGCCGCGACACGGTCGAGCCGCGCGCCACCCTGCCCGGCGGCATGGAGCTCGGCTTCCCCGTCGCCGCCGATGATGCCGTGCAGCAGACCCGCGATGCATGGGCGGCGCTCGGCCTCAGGATCATCCAGGAGCCGACCCGCATGAACTTCGGCCTCACCTTCACCGCTGCCGACCCGGACGGCCACCGCCTGCGCGTCTTCTCGCCGGCCCAGCGCGCCGCCTAGCGCCCGGCGAGGAACCGCTGCATTCGCTCGAGGGCGATCTCGATCGGCTCGGTGGCGCCCGCATACGAGAACCGCAAGTACCGGCGCCCGTCGCGGCGGTCGAAGTCGAGCCCGGGCGCCGTCGCGACGCCAGCGCCCTCCAGCAGCTCGTAGCAGAACCGCATGGAATCGTTGGTGAAGCGCGATACGTCGACGAAGGCGTAGAACGCACCGTCCGGCTCGGCGACATCACCAAACCCCAGGCTCTTTAGCCCGTCGTTGATGACCCGCCGGTTGTGCGCGTAGTGCGCCTTCTGCGCCTCGGCGTAGTCCCGCTCGCCGAGCGCCACCCGCGCCGCGATCTGGCTGAGCGTCGGCGCCGAGATGAAGAGGTTCTGCTGCAGCATCAGCACGCGCGCCGCGAGCTCTTCCGGCACCAGCATCCAGCCGACCCGGTACCCCGTCATGCAGTAGTATTTCGAGAAGCTGTTGATGACGATCGCGTCCGCCGTGAACTCCCGCGCGCTCACCGATGGCCCCCGGTAGTCGAGCCCGTGGTAGATTTCTTCCGAGATCAGCCGCACGCCCAGCCGCGCGCAGGCCGCCACCACTTCGGCCAGACCCTCCCGCGTCAGCGCCGCGCCCGTCGGGTTGGCGGGCGAAGCGAACAGCAGCCCCGCGAACGGCTCGCGCGCGTAGGCGGCCTCCACATCAGCGCCGGACAGCCGCCACCCGTTCGCCGCCGACAACGGAATCTCCACCGTCTTCAGCCCCAGCGCGCTCGTCGTGTTGAGGTACGCGGGATACCCCGGCCGCGTCACTGCAATCGTCGCACCCGGCGCGAAACAGCCCAGCAGCGCAAGGATGAACCCCGCCGACGAGCCCATCGTCACCATGATTGACTCGGGCTCGACTGCCACCCCGTGCTGGTCTGCGTAGTACCCCGCCAACGCCTCGCGCAGCCCGGTCTCGCCACGCGGCAGCGTGTAGAGCTGCGGCGCCGCCACCGCACCGCGCAGTGCCTCGATCACCCGCGGTGCCGGCGGCACGTTGGGCTCGCCCGCTTGCAGGTAGCAGATCGACCGCCCCTGCTGCTCGAGCCGGCGCGCCGCGTCGAACACGTCCATGGCATGGAACGGCCGCAGCCCCGTATCGTCCAGCTCGGCCATGGTTTCGTCCGCGTTCTGGGTCACGCGTCCCGGCTAGACCAAAGCGTCCGGCCGCTCAACAGGAATTGACTTTCCCCCGCCGCACAGGCCCATGCTCTCGCACGGCTTTGGCGCTAGCTTCGGCCGCCCGAGTGGAGTCCACCATGCGTCTCGTCCTGCCTCTTGCCGTGCTCGCCGTCGCGCTGGTCGGCCTTGCCCTCGCCCCGCTGCTTCGTCCGGCGCCCCCGGCTCTGGGCGATGCCGATGTGCGCGCCATCGTCGCCGAAGTCCTCGCCGAGCGCGACGCCAAGGCGGCCGCTGCCGAACCCGCAAAGATGAACACTCCGCCCATGGACGTCGCTACCCTGGGACCCATGATCGACAGCTACCTCATGGACAATCCACGCATTCTCCAGCGCATGTCCGACGCGCTGAACAGCGAGATCAAGCTCGCCCAGGCCGCTGAGACCCGCGATCTCATCGGCAAGTACCGCGAGGCCATCTTCAACGACCCCGACCGCATCGTCGTCGGCAATCCCGATGGCGACGTCACTCTGGTCGAGATGTTCGACTATAACTGCAGCTATTGCCGCGGCGCCCTGCCCGATCTCGCAGCGCTGATCGCCGAAGACCCCAACCTGCGCGTCGTGCTCAAGGAATTCCCGATCCTTTCCCAGGAGTCGGTCGATGCCGCGCGGGTCGCCGTCGTCGTTTCCAGGCAGCCGGTCGACTACTGGGCGTTCCACCAGAAGCTCTTCACCAGCCGCGGCCAGGTCGACGAAGCCGTGGCGCTCAAGGCAGCCGCCGACCTCGGCCTCAATCCTGGCATGCTCAAGCTGGACCTACAGTCCGACAAGGTCACCTCGGTGATCCAGAAGTCCTACGACATCGCCAAGGGCCTCAACATCTCCGGCACGCCCACCTACATCATCGGCGACGAACTGATCCCCGGCGCCGTCCCCATCGACCAGCTGCGCACCCGCATCAAGAACATGCGCGCCTGCGGCAAGACGGCGTGCGAGGGCTGAGCTCAGAGCCTGGGGATCATCACGTCGCCGACGCCGAACTGCAGCGGCTTGCTGCCCAGCAGGTCGAACCCGCAGGTCGTATAGAAGCCGCGCACGTTCGGGTTGCCGATCAGGTGCAGCACGCGCCCGCCAAGCTGGCGGACGTGGGCACAGCAGTGCTCCACCAGCGCCCTTCCGACGCCCTGCCTCCACAGCGCAGGCTCGACGAACAGCCCGTCCAGCTCGTGCTCGCCCTCCGGCGTGAGCGCCAGGACCGCAAAGCCGGCGATCTCGCCACCACGCTCCGCCACGAACACGTTGCCGTCCGTGATGGTTTCTGCCAGCAGCACCACGATCTCGGGATGGGTGCGGAGCAGCTCGGTATACGCCGGATGGGCGCCGGACGAGCGCCGCTGCAGATCCTCGAGATATGCACGTTCCTCGACCACCGCCTGCCGTATCGTCCACTGGCTCAAGCTTTTCTCCAATTCCCGTGCGGTTTCCCGTGCGCTCACTTGCGCTTCCCGGCGCGCCACGGCACAAGGCGTGGATCATGGTCAAACGCGTCCTCGTCCTCAACGGGCCCAACCTCAATATGCTCGGGGTCCGCGAGCCCGGAACCTACGGTTCTGCAACCCTCTCCGACATCGAAGCCATCTGCCAGGCCGAAGCCGCCACTCTGGGCCTCACGGTCGATTTCCGGCAGTCCAACCACGAAGGCGAGCTCGTCACCTGGATCCAGCAGGCGCTCGGCAGCTTCGACGCGATCGTGATCAACGCCGGCGCCTATTCGCACACCTCCCTCGCGGTCCACGACGCCCTCCGCGCCGTGGCGCTGCCGGTGATCGAGGTTCATCTTTCGAACATTTATTCGCGCGAGGCGTTTCGCCACCATTCCTACATCTCGTCCCTCGCGGCCGGGGTGATTTGCGGGCTCGGAGCCACGGGGTATAAGCTCGCCCTGCATGCTCTCGCCGAGAAACGATAAGAATTTGAGCCGGGAGGCTGACATGACCAAGGCGTCGTCGCACGCGGACAGCGACCTGATCCGCTCGATCGCCGAGCTGCTCAACGAGCAGAACCTTGCCGAAATCGAGATCGAGCGTGACGACCTGCGGATCAGGGTCACCCGTTCCTTCGCAAGCCAGGTCGTGCACGCCGCCCCTGCGACTTACGCCGCTCCTCCGCCCGCAGCTGCTGCACCGGCTCCGCAGCCGCATCAGGCCGCCGGAGTTCCCGCTGCTGCGAGCGTCGATGATCTCACGTCGAACCCCGGCACCCTGACCTCGCCGATGGTGGGCACCGCCTATTCCTCACCGGAGCCAGGCGCTCCCAAGTTCGTCGATGTCGGCCAGAAGGTCTCGGAGGGGCAGACCGTCCTCATCATCGAAGCGATGAAGACGATGAACCAGATCCCGGCGCACCGCTCGGGCACAATTTCCCGCATCCTCTTCGAAGACGCCCAGCCGGTCGAATACGGCCAGCCGCTCGTCGTCATCGAGTAGGCGCGCCCCCGTGTTCCACAAGGTCCTCATCGCCAACCGCGGCGAGATCGCGCTCCGCATCCTGCGCGCCTGCAAGGAACTGGGCATCGCAACGGTTGCGGTCCACTCGACCGCCGATTCCAACGCTATGCATGTCCGCCTGGCGGATGAGAGCGTCTGCATAGGTCCGCCGCCGGCGCGCGACAGCTATCTCAACATCCCCTCGATCATGGCGGCCTGCGAGATCACCGGCGCGGATGCCGTCCATCCCGGCTACGGCTTCCTCTCCGAGAACGCGCGGTTCGCCCGTATCCTCTCCGAGCACAACGTCACCTTCATCGGACCATCCTCGCACCACATCGAGATCATGGGCGACAAGATCACCGCCAAGGTGACGGCCAAGGAGCTCGGCATCCCGGTCGTGCCCGGGTCGGAAGGCGAGATCACGACGCCCGAAGCCGCAATGGCGATCGCCGCCGAGATCGGCTACCCGGTCATCGTCAAGGCGACCGCCGGCGGCGGCGGGCGCGGCATGAAGGTCGCCCGCAACGACGAGGAAATGCGGGTCGCGATCATGACCGCCCGCACCGAGGCCAAGGCCGCCTTCGGCAACGACAGCGTCTACATCGAGAAGTATCTCGAAAAGCCGCGCCACAACGAAATCCAGGTCATCGGCGACGGCAAGGGCAACGCGGTCCACCTCGGCACCCGCGACTGCTCGCTCCAGCGCCGCCACCAGAAGGTCTGGGAAGAGGCCGCCGCGCCGACCGTCTCAGCCGAAGAGCGCGAGCGCATCGGCGAAATCTGTGCCGCCGCGATGCGCAAGCTAAAGTACTCGGGCGCCGGCACGATCGAGTTCCTCTACGAGAACGGCGAGTTCTATTTCATCGAAATGAACACCCGGCTCCAGGTGGAGCATCCGGTGACCGAGCGCATCACCGGCATCGACATCGTCTACGAGCAGATCAGCGTCGCGGCCGGCGAAACCCTCTCGATCGAGCAGAAGGACGTCCAGTTCTACGGCCATGCGATCGAAGTCCGCATCAACGCCGAGGACCCGCAGACCTTCGCACCCTCGCCGGGCAAGATCACCTTCTACCACCCGGCCGGCGGCGTCGGCACCCGCGTCGATTCCGCGGTCTACCAGGGCTACTCCATCCCGCCCTACTACGACTCGCTGATCGGCAAGCTCATCGTCTACGGCCGCACCCGGCAGGAATGCCTCATGCGCCTGCGCCGCGCGATCGACGAGTTCGTGGTCGACGGGGTCAAGACTACCCTGCCGCTCTTTCATCGCCTGATCCGCGAGCCCGACATCCTTGCGGGCAACTACGACATCCACTGGCTCGAGAAGTTCCTCGCCAAGAACAAGGCCTGAGGACGCCCGTGGCCGTGGCGGGCGAAATCCCCGAGCATTTCCCGGCCGGCCACATGTACCTGTTCCTCACCCGCCTCGAGCCGTGGGAGGAGAGCGGCCTGCACATCGTCGTCGCCCAGGGTCGCGCCGGCGAAGTTGCCACCCACCTGCCCTCGGAGCTCGGCACGCTCCGCCAGATCGAGCCTGATCCCGACGGCTGGGTCATCGGGCTTTACTGGTCGAACTACGTCGCCTACGCCGTACGCGACCGGGCCTTCGCCGTCTCCCGCGACGAGCGGCCGGCGCAGCTGATCGAACTCACGGCTTCGCCCTACCTCGACCACGTCGCGCGGACCAGCGCGAACATCGACGACCTCGGCGTCCCGCTCCGCCACTGGGAGCTCGAAACCCTCAACCACGTCCTCGACGTCGTCTCGTTCGATCCGCCCCGCGTGAACAGCGTCCCCGGGCTATAGCCCCCCGTTGTTATGCTTAACGGAAGATAAACGGCCGCCCCAGCACGGGTTCAGCCCGGACAAGCGATAAGCTCCACAACAAGGGAGCTCACCGATGTCTCACATGTATGACCTCATCGACGCCGCCATCTACATGCTGCCGATCGTCATCACCCTCGGAATGGCCGGCTTCTTCAGCGTCCGCCACCTCCGCCACGCCTAACCGAGCGCCCGCAGGTAGCTCGCCGGTCGCGTGCTGAGCGCGCTCCAGGTCGTCGCCGCCCCGGTCGCGATCGTCAGCGC
>JAEZBF010000066.1 GCA_023427545.1 Pseudomonadota bacterium | reverse complement strand
AACGAGCAGCCCCTGCCCTGGGTCGTCGACCGGCTGTTCCGCAATCTGCTCACCGACGTGACCGGGAACACGCACCGCTCCGAAATCTGCATCGACAAGCTCTACTCCCCCGCTGGCCCCACCGGCCGGTTGGGGCTGGTGGAGTTCCGCGGCTTCGAGATGCCGCCCAACCCTCGCATGAGCCTTGCCCAGCAGCTGCTGATCCGCGCGCTCGTCGCGCGGTTCTGGAAGGCGCCGCTGGAGGGGCGGTTCGTCCGCTGGAGCACCGCCCTGCACGACCGATTCATGCTGCCGCACCACGTCTGGACCGACTTCCTCGAGGTGCTGGCCGATCTGCGCCAGCACGGTTTCGATCTCGACCCCACCTGGTTCGAAGCCCAGCTCGAATTTCGTTTCCCGTTCTGCGGCGAGGTGGCATACGAGGGCGTCAAGCTTGAGCTCCGGCAGGCGCTGGAGCCCTGGCACGTGATGGGCGAACAGGGCGCGATCGGCGGCACCGTCCGCTTCGTCGACTCCTCGGTCGAGCGGCTGCAGGCCAAGCTTGAGGGCGCCAACCCGGACCGTTACGCGCTGACCTGCAACCAGCGTCTGGTGCCGCTGCGGCAGACCGACCGCAAGGGCGTCGCCGTCGGAGGCATTCGCTATAAGGCGTGGCAGCCGGCGTCAGGCCTGCACCCCATGCTGCCGGTCGACGCGCCCCTGGTCTTCGACATTTACGACAGGTGGTCGGGTCGCAGCATCGGCGGCTGTGTCTATCACGTCGCTCATCCGGGCGGGCGCAGCTACGATACCTTCCCCGTCAATGGCAACGAGGCCGAGGCGCGCCGGCTGGCGCGGTTCATCCCTGCCGGGCACAGCCCTGCGGCTTTCGTGCCTGCGAGCGAAAACCCGTCGGACGAATTTCCCTCGACCCTTGACCTCAGGCGGCCTGCTGGCATCTGCTGAGGGACTCATGGACAAACGCTCCCAGCGCTCGGCCAGACGGCCCCCCGGGCCGAGTCTGACGGCCGACTACAAGCTCCTGCCGGGCATACAGGACGAGATGATCGACCCGGCGGGCAACGTCCGTCCGGGCTGGTCGACCTTGATCGCCGCGTTCGACCAGATGGGGACGGCGGAGCTCTCGGCCCGTTTCGAGCGCGCCGACCAGTACCTTCGCGATGCTGGCGTGTTCTATCGCAAGTACGACGGCGCGGAGGGCAAGGAGCGCGCCTGGCCACTCGCCCACGTGCCGCTGATCGTCGACGAGACCGATTGGCTGCTGATTACCCGCGGCCTGACCCAGCGAGCGGACCTGCTGGAACGCCTCTGCGCCGACATCTACGGCGAAGCAACGCTGGTGAGCCGCGGTCTCCTGCCGCCGGAGCTAATCGCCCGAAACGCCGAGTTCCTCCGGCCCATGGTGGGGATCGAACCGGCGAGCGGGCATTTCCTCCACTTCTGCGCTTTCGAGCTCGGCCGCGGACCGGACGGGAACTGGTGGGTCCTGGGCGACCGCACGCAGGCGCCCTCCGGCGCCGGCTTTGCGCTTGAGAACCGGGTTGCGACCACCCGGGCGCTGTCGGACATCTACTCGCAGATCAACGTCCACCGCCTTGCCGGCTTCTTCCGCAGCTTCCGCGACAGCCTCAATGCCCTGGCGAAGGACAGCGAAGCGCGCGTCGGCATCCTGACGCCCGGCCAGCACAACGAGACTTACTTCGAGCACGCCTACATCGCCCGCTACCTCGGCTTCATGCTGCTCGAGGGCGAAGACCTGGTGGTCGAAAATGGGGAGGTCATGGTCCGCACGGTGTCGGGCCTCAAGCCGCTGACCGTGCTCTGGCGGCGCATGGACGCTTCGTTCGTCGACCCGCTCGAGCTGCGCTACGAAAGCCGTATAGGCACGCCGGGAATGACGGCGGCGCTGCGCCAGCGCTCGATCTCAATGGTCAACGCGCTCGGCTCCGGCATCCTCGAGACGCGAGCCCTGGGAGCTTTCCTCCCGCGCTTAAGCCTTGCGCTTCTGGACGAGGAGCTCGCCCTGCCCTCGATCGCCACCTGGTGGTGTGGACAGGAGGCCGAGCGCCAACACGTCCTCGAGCACTTCGACGAGATGATGATCGGGCCCGCGTTCTCGACCAGCCTGCCGTTCGAGGACCTGAGGGGCACCGTCCTTGGCAGCGAGCTCTCGGCCAAGGACCGTGCCGACCTGCGGGAGCGCATCGCCAGCGACGGCATCGGGTTCGTTGGCCAGGAGCCGGTGCAGCTTTCGACCGCACCGGTCTATGAGAACGGCCGGCTCGAGCCCCGCCCGATCACCCTCCGCGTCTTCGCGGCGCGGTCGGAGAAGGGCTGGACCATCATGCCCGGAGGTTTCGCCCGCATCGGCTCCACGCTCGATACCACCGCCATCGCCATGCAGCGCGGCGGCAGGGCGGCCGACGTCTGGGTGGTCAGCAGCAGGCCCGTGGAGCGCGTCTCACTGCTCCCCCAGGAAGGCGAAAAGCTGGTCCGCAACCCGGCCGGCAGCCTGCCCAGCCGCGCCGCCGACAATCTTCTCTGGCTCGGCCGCTACGCCGAGCGCTGCGAGTCCATCATCCGCGTGCTGCGGGCTTACAATGCACGCCTGGCGGAAGTGTCCAATCCGGGCACTCCGATCCTGCGCGATGCGCGCACCTATCTCGACGGCATTGGCGTCGATGTCGATGCCGCCTTGCCCGGTGGTCTGCTCGCCGCGATCGACAGCGCCGTCTACAGCGCCAGCCAGATCCGCGACCGGTTCTCGCCCGACGGCTGGCTCGCCCTTGCCGACCTGCGCAAGACGGCGCGGAACTTCTCGACCCGCGTTCAGCCCGGTGACGACGCCACCAGGGCGATGACGGTGCTTCTGCGTAAGCTCGCCGGGTTCTCCGGCCTCGTGCACGAGAACATGTATCGCTTTGCCGGCTGGCGGTTCCTCGAGATTGGCCGCCGCCTAGAGCGTGGCATCCATATGGCGAGCATCACCGCCTGGCTGACACGCAGGAAGGCACCCGACGGCGCGCTCGAGATGCTGCTTGAGATCGGCGACAGCGTCATGACCCATCGCCGGCGCTACGCCGTGACCGCTGGTCCCCAGAGCGCTATCGACCTGCTCGTGCTTGATCCGCTGAACCCTCGGTCCGTCTTGTTCCAGCTCGCCGAGTTGCGCGAACAGCTCGAGAAGCTACCCAACGGCATTGTCGAGGGGCAGCTCTCGCACGCCGGCAAGGCGGCGTTGCGGCTGCAGACCGAGCTGGTCACCGCCGAACCCGAGGAGCTGACCAGCAGCGACCTGGACCGCATTGCCGGCGAGGTCGGCAAGCTCGCACAGACGATTGCCGATGCGTACTTCGTCTAGGCTATTCCTGCAGGTGGCCACGCACAGGGCGGCACGCGATGCTCTATGACGTCCGGCTCGACCTTCACTACGACTACGATGTGTCGGTCCACGGCGACCGCCACCTGCTGCGCGTAACGCCGGTGTCATTGCCGGGCGTGCAGCGCGTGATCGCCTCGTCCCTCACGTTCAACCCCAAGCCGGACCTCCAGGCGACCCACGCCGACTTCTTCGGCAACATCGTCACCACGGTCGCCTATGGCGGCTACCATGATGAGTTGGACGTCCACCTGTCGGCGCGCGTGAGCGTCGAGGAGACGGGCCGGCGAGCGGA
>JAEZBF010000058.1 GCA_023427545.1 Pseudomonadota bacterium | reverse complement strand
AGGTGATGTTCTTCGACGAACCGAGCCGCGGGGTCGACATCCTCGCCAAGCAGCAGATCTTCGAGATCATGTGGCGGCAGGCCGAATCCGGCCTGTCGGCCATCTTCGTCTCAAGCGAACTGGAGGAACTGCTGGATGTATGCGACCGCATCCTGGTGATGCACCACGGCCGCGTTGTCGCCGATGTGGAGCCACGCAGCACCACGCTGACCGAGCTCTATAAACTCTGCATGGAAGGCGCGTGAGCGATGACGACCGACATCCAGCCCCTCGTCCGGCGCCCGGCCCTGTCGGTGAATCTGCTCAGGACGGTCGTACTCGAACTGATCCTGCTCGCGCTGATCCTGTTCCTGATGGTGTTTGCGCCCGGCTTTGCAGGGGTCAACAACCTTCTGAACGTGCTGCGCGCGGTCTCGATGATGGGGATCATCGCGTTCGGGATGACCGCGGTCATCATCGCCGGTGAGATCGATCTGTCCGTCGGGGCCGGCGCGGCGCTCGCCGGCTGTATCCTCGGCTGGACATGCGGAGCCCTGACCGGACCCGTTGGGCCAGTTGCGGCCGTGGTCGCCGGCTGCATCGCTGCGATTGTCGTCGGCGTGCTGGTCGGGGTGTTCACCGGCAAGATGCGCCAGTGGTTCAACGTACCCTCGTTCATCACCACGCTGGCGCTGTTTGCGGCTCTGCGCGGGTTCGCCAACCTGATCAGCGGCGGCTTCCCGATCACGACGTTCCCCCGTGGTTTCAGCTTCATCGGCGCGGGATCGCTCGGCGGCATACCCTTTCCGGTCTACGTCTTCGCCGCCGTCTTCATCGCGATGCACGTCCTGATGAAATACACCGAGTTCGGCCGCGCCGTTTACGCCGTCGGCGGCAACGCCGAGGCCTCGCGCCTCTCCGGCATCAACGTCTATGGCGTCAAGACCGCGACCCTGGCGATCACCGGCGGGCTGACTGCCGTGAGCGGCATACTCATCGCAAGCCAGGTCGGGTCGGGGAACGGCAGCGCCGCGACCGGCATGGAGCTCAACGTCATTGCGGCGGTGATCATCGGCGGGACCAGTCTCTTCGGCGGGAAGGGCCGCATCTGGGGCACCTTGCTGGGCGTCCTGTTCCTGGGCTGCATCAACAACGGGATGGTCCTACTCAATGTCTCCGAATACTGGCGCTATGTGGTCTCGGGCGGGGTGATCCTCGTCGCGGTCCTGCTCAACCAGCTGCTCGAGCGCGTCCGCTGATGGGCACGATCGACGGCTTCGTCGCGCCGGGATTCGAGCGTGTCGCCGAAGAGTTCGAGCGGAACTTCAAGGAGCGCAACGAGCTCGGTGCTGCCTTCGCAGCGGTGCACCAGGGCAAGGTCGTCGTCGACATCTGGGGCGGCTTTGCTGCACCGGGGCGCGCCTGGACCCGCGACACGCTTCAGGTGATCTTTTCCGGCACCAAGGGGCTGGTGGCCTCCTGCGTGCTGAAGCTGATCGAGCGTGGCCAGCTCGATCTCAACGCGCCCGTTGCTCGCTATTGGCCCGAGTTCGCCCAGGTCGGGAAGGACACCGTCAGGGTCCGTCATGTCGTCTCGCACCGCTCGGGCCTTCCCGGCGTGCGGGAACCGATCGGCCCGGCAGACTGGCCGGATTTCGCCAAGATCGAGGAACTGCTCGCGGCCCAGCCGCTGGCCAGCGACCCCGACGCGTTCAACGCCTACCACGCGCTCACGATCGGCTGGCTGTGCGGCGCGCTGGTGCGGCGGATCGACGGGCGTACGCTGGGGCGGTTCTTCGATGAGGAGGTGGCGCGGCCGCTCGGCTTACATGCCTGGATCGGTGTCCCGGAGTCGGAGGAGCACCGCATCGGGGCGATGGTGCTTGGCGAGGGCATGGGCGACCTGACGGAAGAGCAACTCGCCAACCCAATTCTGCGCTCGGTTTGGGGCAACCCGCCGCTGTTTGAGGGGAACCTCGAGATGGCCTGGAACACGCGTGCCATTCATGCCGCCGAGATCGGGGGCGCGGGAGGCGTTGCCGATGCGCGGTCCATGGCCCGCTACTACGGGTGCCTCGCGCTTGGTGGAACCCTGGATGGGGTCACGATCCTCAAGCCCGAGACGATAGCTTTGGGCCGGGCGGAGCTCTCGCGCTTCATGGACCCCTACATCGCGGAAGCCATGGCTTTCGGCACGGTGTTCGCGTTGCAGACCCCGCAGGGACGGTTCGGCCCGCCGCCGGATGCGTTCGGCCATACGGGCGCGGGAGGCTCGATCCACGCCGCCTGGCCGAGCACCGGCACCGGCTTTTCCTACGTCATGAACGAGATGCGTGCCGATCCCGAGGACCGCCGCAGCAGGTACATCCTGAAGGCGCTCGCCGACTGTATCGAGCAGGTGTAATCGAGCGGCGGCTAGACGCGGATGTCGCGCTGGCCGCCGGGAAGCCGCATGATCAGGAAGAGCGAGATCATCGTCAGGAGCAGCAGCAGCGTGGACAGCGCTGCCGCGGTGCCAAGCTGGCCGCGGATAACCTGGGTGTAGATTCCCAGCGACAGCGTCTGGGTCGAGATGTTGTAGAGGAAGAGAGTGGTGCTCAGCTCGGTGATGATGGTGACCCAGCTCAGCACTGCGCCCGAGAGGATGCCCGGTGCCAGCGCGGGCACGATGACCTGCACCAGCGTGCGGAACTTCGATGCGCCCAGGCTGATCGCCGCTTCCTCGATGCTCGGGTTGAACTGGTGCATCAGTGCCGCGATCGAGCGGACGGAGTACGGCAGGCGCCGGATCGCGAGCGCGATCACCATGATCGCGAAGGTGCCGGTCAGGATCAGCGGGCCCTGGCTGAACGCAGTGACGAGCGCGATGCCGATGATGAGGCCGGGCACCACGTAGGGCACCATGGTCATGGTATCGAGCGCGCCGCTCAGCGCCCCCCGCCGGCGAACGGTGACGTAGGCAACGAGCACCGCGATGATGACGAGGATCACCAGCGCCGTCAGCCCGATGCTGAACGTGTTGGTGACGTAGCGGACGATGTCGCGCTGCGCGCCGATATAGTTTCTGAGCGAGAAGCCCGCGACGAACTGGCCGTAGAGCGTGTTGCGGAACGAGCTGATCACCACCACGATCAGCGGCGCCAGTGCCAGCACGAGGAAGCCGTAGACGTAGGCGTGGATACCGAGATTGCGCCAGCCGGTCAGGCGCTTGGGCGCGATCGGCCGCATCGCCGTCATCGAGAACTTCTGCCGCTCGACCAGGTACTTCTGCAGCAGAAACACCCCCAGGGTGACGACGATAACGATGACGGCAACGGCCGCGGCGAACATCTTGTCGGTGCCGACCTCACCGACAAAGGAGCTGTAGATGAGCACCGGCACGGTGCGGAAACCCTGGCCGATCAGCATGGGGGTGCCGAAATCGGCAAAGGCCCGCACGAAGACGAGCAGGCTGCCGCCCAGCACCGTGGGTAGCAGCAGCGGCGTGATGACCTGCATGGCGCGGCGCCAACCGGTGATGCCCATGCTTTCGGATGCCTCAAGCAGGGAGACGTCGATCGTCCGCCAGGCGCCCATCAGGTAGGTGAAGATCAGCGGCACCAGCTGCAGGGTGAGCACCAGCACGATTCCGCCGAAGCCGTAGATGCTGGGCGGCTTGAAGCCGAAGAGGGTCTGGATGAGCTGCGTGATCATGCCGTTGTTGCCCAGCAACAGGATCCACGAATAGGCGCCGATGAAGGGCGGCGACATCATCGAGGCGAGGATGAGCACCTGCGCGGTGCGGTTCCCCGCGACACGGAACATGGTCATGAAGTAGGCGAGCGGGAACGCCACCGCCAACGACAGAACCGTGACGCAGACGGTCACGAGGATGCTGTTGACCAGCGTTCCGTAGTAGAGGCGCGACGAGAAGAAGGTCGCAAAGCCCGACAACGAGATCGTGCCATCGGCAGCGATACTGTTGAACAGCACCAGCAGCAGCGGCCAGATCACCAGCAGCAGGTAGCCGGCGGTCAAGGCGATGGCGACGGTGGTCCAGCCGTCGAAGCGTCCTCTGGCCGTCACGCCGAAGCTCCACGCATCACCGATGAACCGGTCGAAGCGTCGAAGAACGTGAGCATACCCGTCTCGAGCAGCAGCGAAACGTCGTCCCCGCGCTGCCACTGGGAGGCGCGATGCGAAAACTCGAGGAACTCGATGGTGTCGCCTGTGCTCAGGCGCGCCCGCACTTGGGAATGCGAACCGAGGAACGTCTCGTCCACCACTTCGGCCTTGATGCCACCGGAACCGGCGCGGACCGCCTCCGGGCGGACCGAGACCAGCACCCTGCCTGTCGTCGCCGGGTCGATCATGGACGTCACGTCCACCGACACACCGTCTCCCAGTTCGGCGATGAGGGCACCGTCCCGGTGGACCAGATCGCGTTCCAGCAAGTTGGTCTTGCCGATGAACTCGGCGACGAAACGGTTGGCGGGATGGCGGTAGATTTCGGCGGGCGTGCCCACCTGCTGGACGACGCCGAGGTTCATGACGGCGATGCGGTCGGAAACCGCCATCGCCTCTTCCTGGTCGTGGGTCACGTAGACGGTGGTGATGCGAGCCGCGCGCTGTGCCTCGCGGATCGTATGCCGCATCTCGACGCGGAGCTTGGCATCGAGGTTGGATAGGGGCTCGTCCATCAGCAGCAGCGCCGGCCTGATGACCAGCGCACGGGCCAGCGCGACACGCTGTTGCTGCCCGCCCGACATCGCACCGGGAAGCCTGTCGCTGAGGTGCGCCATGTGCACCGACTCCAGGGCCTCCTGCACCCGGCGCGCGCTGTCAGCCTTGGCGACGCTGCGGGTCTGCAGACCGAAGGCCACGTTCCTGGCGGCGCTCATGTGGGGAAACAAGGCATAGTTCTGGAAGACCATGCCGATATTGCGCGCCGCCGCCGGCTTGTCGTTGATCACCTCGCCATCGAAGGAGATGGTGCCGGCCTCGATGGAGTTGAAACCGGCAATCATGCGCAGGAGGGTAGTCTTGCCGCACCCCGAAGGGCCGAGGAGCGTGAAGAACTCGCCCTCGCGAATGTCGAGGTCGAGATCGGGGATCGCGACCTGACCGTCGTATTCCTTCCGTAGCGATCGAAGCGCGATGGCGGTCACCGCGCTTCTCCCCTGGTCCTCGGCGTCATTGTTATTGGGCTTCGAGGATCTTGCGGTACTTGTCGACGATCTCGTCGCGATGAGCCGACACGTAGGCCCCATCTTCTTCGACGGTGGGGATCTCGGAAAGCGCGGGCAGCCCCGGCTTGGTGATACCCTCGCGGAGCGGCCGTCCGGCGGTCTGCTCGGCGATGATGGTCTGGCCTTCTTCCGAGATGACGAAGTCGATGAAGGCCTTGCCGGCTGCCGGGTTCGGACCACCCTTGATCAGCTGGATGGTTGCCGGCAGGAAGGCAGCGCCTTCACTGGGGTAGACGATCTCGACCGGCGCGCCGCTCTTGACGAAGTTGAGCGAGAGCGGCTCGTAGGTGAGGCCCACGATGTATTCGCCCGCCGCCACGTCCTTGGCCACCTGGCTCGAGGAGCCGATGGTGATCCCGTTGAGCTGACCGACGAGCGCCTTGACGAAATCCCAGCCCTTGTCGGCCTCGTAGTCGCCACCGACGGCCTTCAGCATGTTGGTGAGCTGGGCGAAGGCGGACGACGATGCCGTCGGATCGCCGTATGCGATCTTGCCCTTGAGTTCAGGCTTGAGCAGATCGGCATAGCTCTTGATCTCGACGCCGGCGGCGGCCGCAGCGTCCTTGTTGACCAGCAGGTTCGAACCGTCGGCCTGGTAGGGGGTGTAGAAGCCGGT
>JAEZBF010000415.1 GCA_023427545.1 Pseudomonadota bacterium | reverse complement strand
GTCCAGCTCCGACGATGACCACGTCGAAAGACATGCGCTCGCGATCATCATCCGGGGTCGGCATTGCAGTCACGTGTCCCGATCTTCCCTGCGTTCAAGGCGCACACTGACGCCACCGCCGACAGTGGATCGAGTCGGCCAGGGGGCATTCCATGTGGTTCGGCCGCCTATGACCCGACCAAGATGGCCAGATTGCCGGAGGCTTCGGCCCGAGGGCGCCTGCGGCCGTTCCTGGCAGCCCCTTCCCGTCGGGTGGACCAGTGCTGCGCCACTTTCACAGCGCTCTTTCAAGCTGGGGCAGCAGCTCGAAAAGAGCGCCGACGAGCCCGTAGTCGGCGATCTGAAAGATTGGTGCGTCGGCATCCTTGTTAATGGCTACGATGATGCGGGCGTCCTTGATCCCCGCAAGATGCTGAATCGCCCCCGAAATGCCGCAGGCGATGTAGAGGTCGGGGGCCACGACGCGACCGGTCTGGCCAACCTGCAAGTCGTTGGAGGCGTAGCCGGCGTCGACCGCGGCGCGACTCGCCCCGATCGCAGCGCCGAGCTTGGTCGCAAGGGGAACGAGCAATTCATCGAACTTTTCCTTGGAGCCGAAGGCGCGTCCGCCGGAGATCACGATACGTGCGACGCTGAGATCGGGTCTATCGCTCTCGACTGACTCGGAGGAAACAAACTGCGATAGCTCAGTACTGCCAGCAAACGCCACCGCTTCGATCGGCGCGGCGGCACCTTGCGTCGGGGTTGCGGGGAACGATGCGGTGCGCACGGTGATGACCCGCACCGGATCGTTGCTCTCGACAATTGCCGTAGCATTCCCCGCGTAGATCGGCCGCTTAAATGTATGTGCGTCGACGACCGCGCTTATGTCGGAGATCTGCATGACGTCGAGGCGAGCGGCAACGCGCGGCAGAAGGTTCTTGCCCGAGGTCGAGGCTACGGCGACGATCGCGGAAAAGGCCGGCGCAAGGGAGACGACGAGTTCCGCCATCGGCTCAGCCAGCTGCGCGACGAGGGAAGCGGCATCGGCTAGCAGCACCTTCGCTACGCCCGTGAGAGTCGCGGCCTCCTCCGCTACCCCAGCCGCGTTGGGACCGGCCACCAAGACGTGGACCTCCTCGCCCAGCGCCAGCGCCGCCGTCAGTGCCTGAGCAGTCTGGCCCGACAGCGCGCCGCCGGCGTTCTCGGCAATCAACAGCGTGGTCATCGCGAAAACTCCTGGAGCACGCCGGCTGATCTTAGGACCTCGACGAGCGCGGCGACGGAGTCCACGCGCTTGCCCTGTCGACGCTCGGCCGGGGCCTCGACGCGCAGCACCTTGAGGCGCGGTGTGATGTCAATGCCAAAGCTCTCGGCCGAACGCACATCGAGTCGCTTGCTCTTTGCCTTCATTATGTTGGGAAGCGTGGCAAAGCGCGGCGTGTTGAGCCGCAAGTCGGCGGTGATCACGGCCGGCAACGCGAGTTTCACCACCTCGATTCCGCTGTCGACCTCGCGAGCAACCGTTGCGGAGCCCTCGGCGATCTCAATGCTCGAAGCGAAGGTCCCCTGCCCCCAGCCCAGCAACGCCGCCAGCATCTGGCCGGTCTGGTTGGCATCATCGTCTACTGCTTGCTTGCCCAGCAGCACGAGGTCGGGAGCTTCCTCGCTCGCGATGGCCTTTAGCAGCTTGGCCACGCCGAGCGGCTCAACCGCGTTTGCTGCGGTCACCAAGATGGCGCGATCGGCGCCCATCGCGAGGGCGGTCCGGAGCGTATCCTGCCTCTCGGCCGGCCCTATGGAGACGGCGACGACCTCTTTTGCCTTGCCGGCCTCCTTGAGGCGAATCGCCTCTTCGAGGGCTATCTCGCAGAACGGATTCATCGCCATCCTTGCGCCAGCGGTGTCGACGCCGGAGCCGTCGCCCTTCACTCTCAGGCGGATGTTTGGGTCGGGTACGCGCTTCACCGCGACGAGGAGCTTGAGCATGCTACACAGGGTCCCACGAAAACACGTCCTGATTGCGCTCTAGCGCGTAGAAGTTTGCCCGTAGCGCCGGGATGGCGTGCTCCGCAACAGTCTGCGGAGTCCAGCCCTCACCGCGGTGGATGCCTCGCAGCGGCCGCGACTGGCTCATGAGGAATATCTCGTTCATGCGCGTCGCGAAGATCTGTCCAGTGATTCCCGCCGCCGCATCGCTCGCAAGAAAGACGATCAGCGGAACGTTTTTGGCTGGCGTCACCTGTTTTCGTTGCTCGATCCGGGCGCGGTTCTCTTCGGTGTCCGGGATCGAGCTCGTCATACGCGTCCAAGCTGAAGGCGCGACGCAGTTGGAACGTACGTTGAAGCGCTGGGCGTCAATGGCGATCGATTTGGAGAGCGCCGCAAGGCCGGCCTTGGCGGCGGAATAAGCCGCCTGGCCGAAGTTCCCGGCGAGGCCGGAAGCCGAGATCAAATGGACAAAGCTTCCGCTCTCCTGCTGGCGGAACCGGCCGATGGCTGCACGGCTGACGTAGAAAGCGCCGTTGAGGTCGACCTGGATCACCGCTTCCCAGTCCGCGACCTCCATCTTGTGGAAAATGGTATCGCGCAGGATCGCAGCGTTGTTGACAACGGAATCGATCCGCCCGAAGGCATCGAGCGCCCTCGCCACGATCTGCTGCGCGCCCGCCCAGGTGCTCACAGTATCGTAGCTCGCGACAGCTTCACCACCCTCGGCCCTGATCTCGGCCACCACGTCGTCGGCAGGGTTGTGTGCCTCAGCCGCGCCGTCGAGCTGAACGCCGAGGTCGTTGACACAGACTTTCGCCCCTTCGCGCGCCATAGCGAGGGCGATCTCCCGTCCGATGCCCCGTCCCGCGCCGGTGACGACGACAACCTTTCCCTCAAGCATTCACAAGGCTCCTAGAGTGTTTCTGCGCTACCGAAGACGACCGTGCATTGGCTGGAGAGGACCCCGCCATTGCCGTGAGACAGTGCCAGCCTGGCACCCTCCTGCTGGCGGGCCCCGCACTCGCCGCGCAGCTGGCGTACGGCTTCAATCATGCCAAGCAGCCCGTACATGCCGGGGTGGCAGTAGGAAAGACCACCGCCATTGGTGTTGAGCGCAAGCCGTCCCTCCGGGGCGATGGCACCACCCGACACGAAGGCGCCGCCCTCGCCCTTGGCGCAGTAGCCGAGGTCTTCGAGAAAGAGGATCGGGGTGATGGTGAAGGCGTCATAGAGGATTGTCACGTCCATATCGGCAGGCCGGGTGCCTGACATCGCGAAGGCCGGCGGGCCGGAGCGAGCCGCGCCGGTCTCGGTCAGGTCCGCCATCGAGGAGATCGACATGTGCTCGAGCGCCTGGCCGTGGCCGAGGACGTAGACGGGTGTCACTGGGAGGTCGCGCGCACGTTTGGCCGAAACCAGGACCAGCGCGCCGCCGCCGGCGGTGACGAGACAGCAGTCGCGCACGGTAAGCGGCGAGCTGACCATGCGCGAGGACAGCACCTCCGCAATGCTGAGCGGCTCCTTCTCCCATG
>JAEZBF010000241.1 GCA_023427545.1 Pseudomonadota bacterium | reverse complement strand
CCTGCTGCGCGACAGCAACGAGACACCGCCGGAGTGGCGGCACCTGAACGCGGCCCGGCAGCCGGTGCAGGACGACTGGACCTACGGGCGGGATTTCCTGCCGCGCTGGCGGGTGCCGTTCATGGGCACGCACGCCATGATGCGCGGCTCTGCCCTTGCGCCAGGCTGGCGCGACGAGGCCCTGCGGGAATACGAGCACCTGCTGGACCTTGGCGCCACCTCGATCTGCTTTGACCAGTTCTGGTCCTGGTTCGAACCCAACTTCAGCAAGGACCGCGACGCCCCACCCGATGCCGAAGGCGATCGGCTGCTGGAGTTCGGCCATGAGGCGCAAGCGATCATCCGCGCGCGAAACCCGAACGGCACCTTTTCCGGCGAGATGCCAACCGAGATGAAGGTCCCGGTGCTCGACTACACCTGGGAGTGGCGAAACGCCGAGGAGCTCGACGACGACGCCCCCTTCCGCGTCGTTTTCCCGCAGGTGCGTCTGAACGGCAACGTTAACGAGCACCCTCGCGGCGCCATCCACGGTTTCGCCGAGGGCGGCCTGATCAACCTGATGCCGGGCAACATGCACAGCTACAAGCTGGCGGACTGCCCCGACTTGGTGCACACCGTTAAACAGTTGGCAGCGCTCCGCCGGCGATACCTGCCCTACTTCACCGAGGGCGAGTTCCGGCACACCGAAGGGGTGCTGTCCCAAGGCTGCCTAGCCCGCGCCTATTCGCTCGGCGAGAACGTGCTGCTCGTCGTCGCGAACCCCTCGGACGAGAGCGTCAGTGCCAGCGTCACCGTCGATCCGACCGCCTGGGGCGGTGCCGCCGTGCCCCGCAGCGCGACGCTGGTTGCCCAGGACGGCAGCGCACTCGCGTGCGAAACCATCGAGCCGCTGAAGGTTAACCTGGCGCCGGACACCCTCGTGGTGCTCGAGCTTAGGGCCTCCGGACGGACATAAGGCAGTCGAGGCGAACGTGGCCGACACGTCCTTTACTATCGCTTCCATCGAGGCGTTCCACGTCGTGGAGCGGGACCGGGCCTATTGGGGCGGCTACCAGCAGGAGAGCCGGGCGGCCAGCGAGCGCTATGTGCTCAAGCCGGGCTGGCGTGCCGCTTATGGCCGGGGCTTCGAAACCGCGATCGTGAAGGTCACGCTTGTGGACGGTACCGTCGGCTGGGGTGAGGCAACCGAGCCGATATGCCCGGAGGTGATCTGCCGGCTGGCGATCCACCTGATCGCGCCGTTCATCGGCGGACGGGCCTATAAGCACCCGGCTGCGGCCTGGGACGATGCCTATGACCTGCAGCGGGTCCGCGGTCACGTTGCCGGCTACGTTCTTCACGCCATCGCGGCGATCGATATCGCGATGTGGGACGCCCTTGGGCGTCGCGAGGGCCTTCCGGTCTCTGCCCTGCTGTCTGCGGCGCCGGCGCGCAGCGTGCCTGCCTATCTATCGGGCCTGCGCCGCGGATCTATCGGTGAGCGGATCGAGCTGCTTTCAGGGCTTGTCGGCGACGGGCTGTCGGCGGTGAAACTCTTCGTCACAGCCGATACGCAAGCAACGCTGGCCGAAGTCGATGCTCTCCGCTCGGCGGTGCGCGGCGACTGGCAGCTCATGGTCGATGCGCTCTGGTCCTACGAGACCGTTGCCGCGGCTTCCGATGCGCGCCGTGCACTGGGAGAGCGCGGGGTGCGCTGGCTCGAATGCCCGCTCGTCCCTGAAGATTTCGAGGCCCACCGCGCGCTGTCGTCGGGTACCGGAACGCCCATTGCGCTAGGCGAGCATTTCTTCACTCATCATCAGAGCCGGCCCTGGCTCGAAGCCGGGATAACCTCGGTATTTCAGCCCGACATTGGGCGCACCGGCATCTCCGATGGCCTGCGCCAGACCGTGATCGCCAGGGCAAATGGCGTGACGGTGACCCCGCACATGGGCTCCGGATCGCCTATCGTTCAGGCGACGGCGCTGCAGTTCTGGGCTGCCATCACCCCCGCCCTACCCTGCGAGTACCAGTTCGATCTTGCCGACGTGCTTGCAGGCGTCTTCGACACCGGGTGGACCTATGCCCACGGTGCTGTTGCCGTCCCGGACCGGCCGGGTCTCGGTGTCGAGGTCGACGAGAATGCCCTTAACCTGAATTCGGCTGTCATTGAGCGCTGGCACGCGGCCGACGGGTCGCAAGGGGCCTAGAACAGCCGCAGGATGAGCCATATTCCAGCGGCGATGAGGATGCCCGCTAGCCCGCGGGTCAGGAGGGCAAGGGGCAGCCGCTCCGCCGCCATGCGGCCGACCACCACGCCGGGGAGCAGCAGCGCCCCGATCACCGCCCCTGCTACTATATTAACCCCGCCGGCGACGTAGTTGCCGGCAGTCGCCATTGCCGAAATCGGCAGCTGGACGATCTGCCCTAGCGCAATGGCGCCCATCAGCGGGGCTCCTCGCCATGCCAAGAGCGGCACCAGCACCATGGGACCTCCGGTGCCCGTCAGGGCCGAGACGAACCCGGTGGCGCCGCCGATCTGCAGGTCGGCCGGCAGCGAGGTGGTTTCCGTCGCGCCGCCTGCGGGCAGGGCCACCAGCGGCAGCCGCAATCCAGTGAGGATCAGGAAGGCGGCGAGCGCGACGATCGCGATATCGTCAGGCAGCGCCCAAAGGACCAGCGACCCGGCCAATGCACCCGGCATGGTCGCGAGGATCAGCGGCCAGCGAATCGGCACAGCGGCCCGATTACGCGAAAACATCCAGATCGCGAGCGCCCCCGTCGCGATGAAGGCTGCCATGCTGGTCGCGATCGCCTCGCGCGCCTCCATGTGGACGATGCCGACGAGGACCGGCGCGAGCAGAAGTCCGCCGATGCCGACGCTGCCGATCAGCGCACCGATGACGAGCACTACGGCCAGTGTGGCCAGCAGCTCGCCGATCGGCAGGCCGAACATCAATGGACGAGGCTGGGCAGGGAAGCGGAGTAGCGCTGGACGATCGACTCACCGAACGCGCCCGGCAGCACGCACGGGTGGCGCGGGTGCACCTCCTCGATCCCGGCGCGCTGGGCGAACAGGCGCTTGCCATAGCAGAGCATGTGCTCGGGCGACGCCATGACATAGGTCAGGAGCGGCAGCACGCTCGCATGGAGGCGTTCGGCCTCCTCTATCGAGGCGTCGTCGCCCTTACGGAAGAGGTCATACACCCGCGCGAGGACATCCACGCAGTCGGGCGCAGGGATCAGTCCGGCACAGCCCAGGCGCATGCTGCTGGGTAGTTCCATGCCGCCGCGGCCGTTGAAGATGGTAAAGACGCCTTCAGTGTCTTCCATGAGGCGCCGCACGTACTCGATCGGTCCCTCGCCCTTGAGCAGGGTCACGTTGGGGTGGTTGCGGTGGAGCGCCTTGAGCGCGCCCGCCGACAAGGTCACGTCCAGGTTCACCGGGTTGTTCTGGATCGCTACCGGAAGGTTGGAGGCATCCGCGGCCTTGCCGAGGAAGTTCACCAGCTCGCTTTCAGAGACGTTCTTGACCGGGGGCGGCTGCAGGATGATCCAGTCGGCCTTCACCTCGGCGGCGAGCCGGACGATCTCGATCTGCCCCGGCACGCTCATCTCGTTCACGGTCACCGCGAGCGGGACGCGGCCCGCCACGTCTTCGGCGGTCCATTCGATGACCTGCCGGCGCTCGTTGACGTCGAGCTTGTTGTACTCGGTGACGATGCCAAGGATGGCGATGCCATGAACCCCGCTCCCGATCAACGCGTCGGTCTGCCGCTTCATCGCCTGCCGGTCGAGCCGCCCATCAGGCCCGAAGAAGGCATAGATCATCGGGTAAATGCCGTGGAATTGCTCGCTCATGGTGCTCACTCGAGGGTCATCGTTGTTCGTTGGTTCGGGGCGCCATCGACGCACGCGGAACCGGCTTCGGCCGGGTCGCTGGCGGGCAGAAGGCGCAAAGAGGAGAGGAACCCGCCGTCGATCCTCAGCTCGATCCCGCTGATGAAGCGGGAGTCGGCGAGGAACACCGCCGCGTCGGCGATATCGTCCACCTCGGCCAGACGGCCAAGCGGATGCTGTCGCGCCGCATGCGTAAACACATCCACGCCCCCCGGTGCACTTCGCCGTGTCGACCACGCGGCTTGAAGTTGCGAGGTGTTGGTGGCCCCGGGCGAGATCGCATTGACGCGTATGCCGTACCGGCCGAGATCCACCGCCATGGAGCGGGTCATGCCCAGAAGCGCGGTTTTGGTGGTGGCATAGGCGAGGCGCCGCGGACCGGGCGCGGTGGCATGCACCGAAGCGATGTTGATGATGGCCCCCTCCCCGGCTTCCCGCATGGCCGGCACCAGCGCGTGGCTAAGCAGGTATGGCGCGCGTAGATTGATCGCGTAGGACCGCTCGAACGCTTCCGGCGGACAGTTCTCGACATCACCGTCGTGCTGGATTGCGGCGTTATTGACGAGAACGTCGACCTTTCCCGCGACCGCCAGCGCAGCCTCTGCAAGGCGGGCGACCGAACCTTGGTCGGCAAGGTTGGCCTCCACTGCGATCACCCCTCCGGGCACATCCAGCCCTTTGAGCCGCTGCCCGAGGTCCGCACTCCGGATGTCCGAAGCGATTACCATCGCGCCGGTGCGCAGGAACGCACCGACGAGGCCGTAGCCGATGTCCCCGGCTGCGCCCGTGATCAGCACGATCTTGCCCGCTGCGGTCGTCAACGAAGGGCTCTCCAGCCGGAGTGTTCCGCGACAGGACAGCCCGTCACGCGCATCAACATTTAACGTTACATGGATACGAGCGAGGCGTGTGCCCGTCAAGTCCGGGGGGACTTTAGCCCTGGCGGCGCAGCTTTTGCTCTTGTGGCCTTTCTCTATGCTAACGGCGTTGAAGGATGGCAGTTTAACGTTATATTCGCTGGCAGGTCTCGATCCGCTAAGTACGATGTGTCGGGGTCTAGCGGGTTGGAGCGGATGGCAGGATCGAAGAGCAGGTCAAGAGCAGACCACGGTAGTCAGCCCGGTGCTGCCGATGTGGCACGGAAACCCCGCCGCGTAACGATCCGCGACGTGGCGGCTGCGGCGGGCGTATCCCCAATGACCGTGTCGAACGTCCTCAACAGCAAGACTGGTTTCGTCGGCGAGGAAACTCGGCGACGGGTGATGAAGGAAATCCAGAACCTCGACTACCGGCTGCTGAGTAGCGGTCGGAATCTCCGCTTGGGTGTCCGCCAGGCGGTCGGCGTGGTCATCGTCGATGAGTCCGAAGACTTCCTCTCCCACCCGTTCATCTCGCGCATGGTCTCCGGCATTTGCGGGGTCCTGAACCACCACGGCTACACCATGACGGTGCAGGGCATAGCGCCCGATCAGTTTGCCACCACCTTCGGATTGCGCCGTGCGGATGCCGATGCCTACTGCATCCGCCTGCATGGCTCGGAAGCCCAGCGCAAGGCGATGCTGGAGAGCCTCGCCCGCCTGCGTGAGCCCGTCGTACTCATCCAGGAATCCCTCCCCGCCGAAGGCGAGAACCGCTGCGTAGTCCGCCAGGACGATTACGGCGGCGGCCGCTTGATGGCCGATCACCTCGCCGCACGGGCCGTGCGGAGCCTCTGGACGATTGTGCCGCGGTTCAGCGGCCCCATGACCGACTCACGTCTCAAGGGCCTTCGTGACGGGTTCGGCGCCGCGCGCCGCGACGTCGAACTCCACACCATCATCTGTGATCAGAACAACTTCGAAACCGCCTACAACTCGCTAGTCGGTGTTCTTCAAACCAGACCCCGACCGGACGCAATTGTCGGAATCAACGATGAACTTGCCCTCGCAGCGCTGCGCGCACTCCAGGACCACGCCACAAACGTTCCGGAAGACGTCCTGGTGACCGGGTTCAACGGGTTCTACCCGCTTGGATTCGCGCGGCCGAACCTCACCACCATCCTATCGCGGCCCACTGAGGTTGGGGCAACCGCTGCGCGTTTGCTGCTGGACTACCTCAAGACCGGCAGTTTCCCGCGCAATGAGGTCGTCCTGCCTGTGACCTTCCGAATGGGCGAGTCGAGCTGACGTGCCACAAGGCTAAGCGGAGCTGATCGGTGAAGATCACCAAGGTCTCGACGCGCGTCGTCAACGCGGAAATGCGCAACTGGGTGTTCGTTCGCGTCGACACCGACGTCCCGGGCCTTTTCGGCTGGGGCGAAGCTACACTCGAATGGAAGACGAGGGGGGTGGTTGCAACGATCGAGGACCTCGAACCACTGATTCTTGGCCGCGACCCCCGCGACATCGAACAAGCCGTTCGCGTCCTGACGAAGCACTCGTTCTGGCGCATGGGGGCGATCGGCATGAGCGCAGTGTCGGGCATCGAGTTGGCGCTGTGGGACATCTACGGTAAGCGCCTAGGGCTGCCCGTCTGGCGCCTGCTCGGCGGCAAGGTCCGGGAGAAAGTCGCGGTCTACACGCATCTCGGCATGGGTGACATGCGAGCCGTGTACGAATCCAGCGAAGTGACTCCACTGGTCGAGCGCGCAATCGAGGTCGTCGAGAACGGGTACAAGGCGTTCAAGGTCGTAATCGTGCCCTACACGCACTTCCACGCCCCCCTCCCCGATATCGACAAGGTCGGCCAGATGATGGCGGCGATGCGCGAGGCCGTTGGCGACAAGATCGAGATCATGGTCGATTTCCATGGCCGGCCAGGCTCGGCAGGGGCGGCCCTGAGCTATATCAACGCGCTGGCGCCGTCGCGCCCAATGTTCGCCGAAGAGCCGCTTCCACCAAGCGACTTCTCCGGCATGGCGGCGCTGGCGCAGCGCACGGCGGTGCCCCTCGCGGCCGGCGAACGCTTGGTTGACCGGTCCGAGTTCAATGCTCTTCTCTCGGCCCGGGCCGTGGACATTGTGCAACCGGATATCTGCCACTGCGGTGGCTTGCTTGAAGCCAAGAAGATCGCTGCTCTGGCGGACACGGTGGGCGTGGGGGTAGCTCCTCACAACCCGCTGGGTCCAATCGCCGGAGTCGCGGCTCTGCACTTTGCGGTCAGCACACCCAACCACGTCATTCAGGAGGAGATGGTCGGGGCGGTTCCATGGTATTTCGACGTTGTCGAAGGGCCAATCCGACGTGTCGAGGGCTGTTGGATGGTGCCGGAGGCGCCGGGACTGGGAGTGGAGGTCGATGAGGCCGAGTGTGCCAAGCACCCATTCGCGCCGGAGGTGCAGCACGCCACAAATGCGGTGCTCGATGACGGCACGGTCGTTGACTGGTAGCTAGCAGATTTGGGCGCGGCGGCGGCCAAGGTCAACACGGCACCCGCAGTCGGAGCGAGCGGGATGAGGGATCTCCTCACAGGCCATCACATACTCGTCACCGGGGGCGCGCGTGGCATCGGCGCTGCAATCGTGGAGTTGTGCCTCGAACAGGGAGCAAGTGTCTCGACGTTCGACATCGACTCTTTCGCTGCCGACGAGAGGCAGGCGCTCTTCACTGGCTCAGCCGATGTTTGCAACGCCAACGAGGTGGCCACATTTCACACGGCCGCCGTCGAGCATTTCGGGCCGGTTACAGGGCTGGTCAATAATGCCGGCCGCAATTCCTACGCCGACCCGGTCTCGATGACCGAGGCAGACTGGGACGCTGTGTTCGCGGTTGACCTCAAGGCGGCCTGGATTGTAGCCCGCGCAGTGCTGCCCAGCATGATCGCAGCTCGCCGTGGCGCGATCGTAAACATCGCCTCCATCCACGCCGATCTGACCTATCCCGGCATGTTCCCCTATGCGGCAGCGAAGGCCGGCCTTGTCGGACTCACGCGCTCAATGGCTCTTGAGGTGGGGCGGCACCAGATACGAGTAAACGCGCTGTCGCCCGGCTATACCGAGACCGCGCTGGTCACCGAGTTCTTCGAACGAGGCGATCCGGGCGCCCGCGATCAGGTGCTGAGCGTGCACCCGCTGGGCCGGATGGGTACGCCTCGGGAGATCGCCTCATGCGTCGCTTTCCTGCTGTCGGATGAGGCTTCCTACGTCACTGGCGCCAACTGGCGCGTGGATGGCGGGTTGGGAGCGCGCTTTGCCTGACGTGCTCGTCATGTTCGATGGCAAGGCCATCGTCGAAGTGCACCCGGACCAAGGCGGAGCGCTCGGGCGCTATGACATCCGCGTCGGCGAGGCGATAGTTGAGGTTTTCAGGACCGGGACATTGAGGGGCCGATCGGGGCCTTTTATCCTCGGTTGCAACGTGCTCGTGCCGTTCTCGAACCGTATCTCGGGCGGCGGCTTCTCCTACGGCGGCCGTTTTCATCCAGTGCCCACGCCACCCGGCCAGAAAATGCCTATCCACGGTAACGGCCTTTCTTTGCCGTGGAGTGTGACGGCGGCTACGAAAACGCAGACGGGCTTGGAGCTTGCATCAGATGGTCCCGGGCCGTTCCGCTATGCTGCGGTTCTAACCTACACCCTCGAGGCCGGGTCGCTCACCATGAAGCTCGAAGTTCGCAATGCGGGAGACGAGAGTTTGCCATTCGGACTGGGCTTCCACCCTTGGTTCCTACGTGACCAGCAGACCCGCCTCTCGTTCCGAGCCCAGGCTTATTGGACCGAGGATGAGGACCACCTCCCAGACGCCTTGTGCCCTACATCTAAGCAGGATGGTTTCGACTTTTCGTCCGGCGCACCGCTCCCCGACGGCTGGATCAATAACGCATTCGTCGGCTGGGATGGGAATGCGCGGATCGAGTGGCTCACCAAACGTGTGGGGATTGACGTGACAGCTTCGCCGCCATTGCGGACGCTGATCGTCTACTCGCCTTGGGCGGCTGTCGACTTCTTTTGCCTGGAGCCGGTCAGCCACAGCGTCGACTCCCACAACCGGACGGAGCAGGGCACGGCACTGCCGCAGGTCCTTGCACCCGACGAGAGCCTGTCGGCAGAAGTGACACTTTCACCCTTCAGCCTAGCAGTCACCCCGTGAATACGAACGACAGTCAGGCATCGGCCGGTCAAACACACGCCGCGTCCTGCTGCGGTCCGACCGCGGAAGCGCGCACCTCGCCGGTGCCTACCACGCTTGCCGGTTCATCCCGTGCGGCTGCCCACCGGATCCCGAAGCGCTTGGTTCAACTCCACGGAGGCCGCTCACTGGTCGGCACCCGCCAACCAGTGGTGGAACTGGACGGCGAGGGTCCGCTCAGGGAGGTCAGGGTCAAACCGTTTGCGATTGACCCCTATGCCGTGACGAATTCATGGTTTTCCGGGTTCGTTGCGGAAACCGGCTATGTCACGGAAGCCGAGCGTTTTGGCTGGTCGTTCGTCTTCCACCTGCTGGTCGCAGCCGAAGCAGCGCCCAGCGGGTCGGCAGGGGGTGCGCCCTGGTGGCTCGGCGTTCCGGGAGCCGATTGGCGACACCCTGAAGGGCCCGGCTCCAACATTTCCACGCGTGCCGATCACCCGGTGGTGCACGTTTCGCTGAACGATGCCCGTGCCTTCGCCCGCTGGGCCGGCGCGCGGCTGCCGACCGAGGCCGAATGGGAATACGCCGCCCGAGGCGGACTTGGCGACGTCCGGTACCCATGGGGCGACCGCGGTCCGGACGATCAAGACTTCCTGCCGTGCAACATTTGGCAGGGCACGTTTCCGAAGCGAAACACGGCAGCCGACGGATGGCTGTCCACCTGCCCGGTGAACGCGTTCGAGCCGAATGGTTTCGGCCTGTACAACATGTGCGGGAACACCTGGGAGTGGTGCGATCAGGCACTCCGGATCCGCTCCACGCGTAAGCAGCTCCGGGTGGCCGATGAGAATGCCACCCGGCAAGGACTGATGCTGACCAAGGGTGGCT
>JAEZBF010000194.1 GCA_023427545.1 Pseudomonadota bacterium | reverse complement strand
ACCATCGAGATGACGCTCGTGCGCCGCATGATCGAGGTCATTCTCGAGGATATGCAGAAGGCGTTCGAGCCGCTGACGCAGGTATCGTTCCGGCTCGAGCGGGTGGAGACGAACCCGCGCTTTGCCGCGATCTCCCGCCCGGCGAATGCCGCGATCCTCATCGAGCTCAGGATCGAAATGGACGAGCGCGGCGGCAAAGTCGAAATCCTTCTGCCCTACGCGACGATCGAGCCCATCCGCGAACAGCTGCTGCAGATGTTCATGGGCGAAAAGTTCGGCCGCGATCCGATCTGGGAAGGTCACCTGGCGACCGAGATCTACGCTGCCGACGTCGAGGTCGAGGCCGTGTTGCACGAACTCGATCTGCCGCTGTCGCGCGTGCTCGGGATGCGGCCGGGCGACACCGTGATGTTCGATCGCTCGCCGTCCGATCCCATCAAGCTCAGGTGCGGCGATGTCGACCTGACCCAAGCGGTGATGGGCCACATCGGCAAGCTGATTTCGGTGCGGGTGGCGCGGCCGCTGTACCCGCCGAAAGTAACCATGGCCGCGTTCGAAGCCATAGACGACACGGGGGAGGGCCGCTGATGCCGCTGGGAATGATCGTCGAAAGTTCAGTGGCGGTTCTGCTGCTTGTCACAATCGGATACTGCATTGTCCTCAACCATCGCCTGAGGAAACTGCACACCGATCGCGATACGCTGCGCAAGATGGTCATGGACCTCGTCCAGGCGACCGACCTCGCTAACTCCGCCGTAAAGGAACTGCGCGCCGCTGCAGTCGAGGCGGACCAGGCACTGAACGGCCGGCTGGAAGAGGCGGAGCGCTTCGGCACGGAACTCGCGAGCCAGGTCGCCGCCGGTACCGCACTGCTCGATCGTATATCGAAGATCACCAGCGCCGCCCGCCTGCTGCCGGCTGAGCCGATTGGCGGCACCGAGAAGGTGCAGTCCGCTCTCCAGCAGCTCGCGATGCGGCCGCGCATGCGGGGTAACGCGGCGTGAAATCGGTCCGGCTGCTGCCGATCGTCATCTGCGCAGCCATCGCCCTGCTGCTCTTCAAGGGCATTGGCCTTGTCACCACCGGTGGGTACGTACTCACCGGCACCACGCTGGCCATTGCCTCCGGAGCTGCCCCGGCGGAGGCGGAGAGCGCACCCGCCGGCGCGTTGACCCCGGCTGCGGAGCCGACGCTTACGGACACCAGCCCGACGCTAGACGACCATGCCCCTACGCTGGCGGCGAGCACCCAGTCGAGCGGCGGGCACGAACCCGCTGTCGCAGCACCGCCATCAGAGACGGCACACGGCTCCACGCCCGAGCCGGCACCCGAACCTGCGGGCGACCATTCAGCAAGCGCGCCCACAGCTCCGGCCATCACCTGTCCGGCTGTCGCGCGCGGCCTGACACGTCACGAGATCGGCGCTGCCATTTCGGACGCTACCAAGGGCGAGGAAGTTCTCGGCGAGTGCCCTGACGATCCGCGCGCCGAAGGCGTTCCTGTCGCCAAAGATTCCAACGGCAACCCCATTCCTATCGGCAATCAGTCCGGCGCGAGCACCGAAGCCGCCGTGCTCAAGCGCCTCGCCGAGCGCCGCACCGAGATCGAGGCGCAGGAGGCCGAGCTGGCGATGCGCGAGGCACTCGTCGCCGCCGCCGAAAAGCGGATAGAGGAGCGTACCGCTGTGCTGCAGCAGCTGGAAAAGAAGATCAGCGCTCTGGTCGAGGACAAGAAGGCCATGGAGGAGGGCGAGTTCAAGGCCCTAGTTACAATGTACGAAGGCATGAAGCCCGCTGAGGCCGCCGCGATCTTCAACGACCTCGATCTCAAGGTGCTCCTGCGCATTACGAGGGCGATGAGCCCCCGAAAGATGGCGCCGATCATGGCCAAGATGAAAGCCGAACGCGCACAACAGCTCACCGTGCACATGGCCGACGCCGAGCCGGAGCCGACCGTGCCGCAGCCCGGCGATCTCGCCTCGCTGCCGCAGATTGTCGGGCAATGATCCAGGCCTAACCGCACGTTAAGTCTGAAGCCGCTAGTCTGCGGGCTCCAGAACGGCTCGTGGACGGCGGTCAGAATGACTGCATATTGCAAGTGGGGACCGGGCGCCCGGGCGGTGCTCGTGCGGCTCATGCTGGCCATGTTCCTGCTTGCGCCGGCGAGCCTCGTCATGTCCGCTGAACGTGCTCAGCTCTTCGTCACGAAGGAGAGCGGCTTCGGCCGTTTGGCCCTCAGCTTCCCCGATCGGCTCGATCTGCCCGGCTACAAGATCCGCTACGAGAACGGAGTCCTTGCTGTCGAATTCGACGAGGAGCTCGACCTCGTACTTCCCGATATCGCAGTGACGCTTCCCGACTACGTCACGGTCGCCCGGATCGATCCGGACCGGAAGGGCCTGCGCCTGGGTCTGCGCACAACGCTCAGCCTCAATCACATGGAAGCGGGTGAGAAGCTCTTCATCGACATGATGCCGACGAGTTGGAAGGGCTTGCCACCGGGCATGCCGCCGGAGGTGATCGCTGAGCTCGCCGAGCGGGCCAAGGAAGCTGCCCTACGTGCGGCACGCGAGCGCAAGGCCGAGGAAGCGAAGCGCCTCAAACCTGTTGCGACCGTTCGCGTTGGCAGAAACCCGACCTTCGTGCGCCTCGAGTTCGACTGGAGCGTACCCACCAAGGGGCAGTTCACCCTCGACGGCGAGGGCAGAATTGACTTCGACTGGCCAGTGCCGATCGATCTCTATGCGCTCAAGGCTGATCTGCCGCCGGAAATTCTCGGCGCAGAAAGTGCAGTCACGGCGAAAGGCTCGCGAGTAACCCTGGCACTCGCCGAAGGCGTCGAGCCACGCTTCTACCAGGCCACCGATCGCACGTTCATCGTCGACATCGACATCGCTCATGAGTCTGCGGACGAGGCAACGACGCTGGAGGAATTGGCCAAGCTGATGCCGGCCGCCACCGGACTCAAGCCCGACGTCCGCGCTGCTGACGCCACTTCCGGCGAGGGAGCTATAGCCCCGCTTGACCAGACCGAAATCACGCCCACCGTCAGCAGCACCGGCAGCACGGTGCGCATCAACTTTCCCTTCGAACGCGATACCGCCGCCGCCGTGTTCCGCCGCGGGAACATCGTGTGGCTCATGTTCGACACCGGCGTGAGCATCCGGCAGCCGGTCCAGAGCCCGGAGCTCGCTTCTGTCGCGAGCACGTTCAGCGTCAGTCCCGCCGGCGATACTCAGGTTGTACGGCTTGACCTCGACGTCGATCGGCTCGCCACGCTTGGATCTGAGGGACGTTCGTGGGTGCTCTCGCTGGGCGACATCCTGTTGAGTCCGGCGGAGTCGCTGCCGCTCAGCCGGCGCCGCAACACCGATGGCGCTTTCGAAATGATCGCGGACGTGCAGCGGCCTTCGCGCGTTCACCAGTTCCGCGATCCGATCGTAGGTGACGTGCTCAGTATCGTGACCGCGTTCCCACCCGCCCGGGGGATCTCGCGGCCATTGAAGTACGTCGACTTCGCCGCGCTGCCATCGATCCAGGGCCTCGTAGTGCGGCCCGAGCACGACGGGGTCGAGGTGGCGATCGCCGAGAGGAATGCGGTGATCACAAGCGAGGACGGCCTGGCACTTTCCCCCATGGAGCAGGCGCGCGTCATCGATACCGGTGTCGCTGCGACACAGCGCGAGACCTTCGTCGACCTTGCCGGTCCGCGCGAAGAGGATCCTGCGGCATTCGTCGCCGACAGGGAGGAGATGATCGGCCAGGCGGCTGCCGCCGAAGGGCGCGGACGGGACCAGGCGCGGCTCGACCTCGCCCGCTTCTACCTCGCCAACCAGTTCTCCCTCGAAGCGATCGGCGTCCTCGAGGTCATGCTCGACGAACTCAAGACCGACGAGCTGCGCCGGCCAGCGCGCCTCACCCTCGCAATTGCCGAGACCATGGCGCACCGCCCCCAGGAAGCCCTCGACATCCTGACCGGGCCGGGCCTGGCCGAGGAGGTCGACGTCATGATGTGGCGGGCGATTGCGCGCACCGACCTCGAGGACTTCAACGCGGCGCGGCTCGACGCTATGGCCGCCGAGCTGGCGGTCGAAAGCTACCCCCGCTGGGTCCGCGAAGCGTTCCTCTTTGCCGGCATGCGCGCCGCGGTCGAAACCAAGGATTACACGCTCGCCCAGCACTTCCTCAGCATGCTCGAGTACGCCAAGCTCGAGCCGGAACAGGCAAGCTGGTTCCAGTTCTTCACCGCCCGGATCGCCGAGGGCAACAACCGCGTCGAGGAAGCACTGGACGGCTACGGACAGGTGATCTCGGCGGACTTCCGGCCGAGCCGGGCGGAGGCGGTCTACCGCACGCTCCTGCTGCTCGACCAAAGCGGGCGCATCGATATCGACAAGGCGACGCAGACGCTCTCGGCCGAGGTGCTGCTGTGGCGCGGTGATCGGCTGGAATCGCTGATGGAGCAGTTCCTCTCCGAGCTCTACTTCCGGAGTGGAAAGTATCGCGACGGCTTCGAGACCGTGCGCCAGGCGGTAGCGTACTTCCCCGAGACGCCATCGAGCGATGCGCTGCTCGCGAAGGCGCAGTCGGTGTTCTCCGAGCTTTACCTCGACGGTCGCGCCGACCAGCTCGAGCCGGTCGACGCCCTCAGCCTCTATTACGACTTCCGCGAGCTAACGCCGCCCGGCGCGCGTGGCGACGAGATGATCCGCAACCTTGCGCGGCGGCTGGTGAAGGTGGATTTATTGGCCCAGGCCGGAGATCTGTTGGAATATCAAATCGATAGCCGTTTGAGTGGTGCTGCGCAGGCGCAAGTTGCTGCAGATCTCGCGGTGATCAGGCTGGCCGACCGCAACCCGGAGGCGGCGCTGCGCGCGCTTAACCGGAGCCGGCTGGCGGACCTGCCGCCTTCGCTCGAGCGGCAGCGGCGGGTGCTCGAGGCGCGGGCGCTCATCGATGCCGACCGGCAGGACCTCGCGCTCGACCTGCTGCGCAGCCTCAGCGGCCGCGACGCCGACCTGCTGCGCATCGATGGGATGTGGAAGAGCAAGCAGTACCAGGCGGCCGCCGAACTGCTCGAGGTGATCTACTCGCCGCAGGACGCGACCGACACGATGAACCAGCCGGCGCGGATGAACATCATCAAGGCGGCGGTCGGGTTTGTGATGGCAGGCGACGGGCTCGGGCTCTCGCGGCTGCGCTCGAAGTTCGGGGCGCGGATGGCCAACAGTGCAGAATGGCCGCTGTTCGATTTCGTCACCGGCGACGTCACGATGCAGAGTACGGAGTTCCGCAAGCTCGCGCACGAGGTCTCCGGCCTCGACTCGCTCGATGCGTTCCTCTCGGCCTATCGCAATCTCTATTCGGCGAGCACCGATCCCATGCCCGACAAGGCCGCTCCCGCCGACCGGCAGGGCTAGCCGCCCGAGAAGCTGCGGACCAGCGAGCCGGCGACGAGGTTCCAGCCGTCGACCAGCACGAAGAAGATCAGCTTGAACGGCAGCGAGATGACGATCGGGGGCAGCATCATCATGCCCATCGACATCAGCACCGACGCCACCACCATGTCGATGATGACGAACGGCACGAAGAGCAGGAAGCCGATCTCGAAGGCGCGGCGCAGCTCCGAGATCATGAAGGCCGGCACGAGGATGCGCAGCGGCAGCGCCTCGGGCGTATCGGGCGCCGGCTCTCCGCTCAGGTCGACAAAGAGCTGGAGGTCCTTTTCCCGGACGTTGGCGCGCATGAACGTCGCCACCGGCGCCGAGCCGCGATCGAACGCCTCCTGGACCTCGATGTCGCCGGCGAGCAGTGGGGCGACGCCGGCATCGTAGGCCTGCTGCAGGGTCGGGCCCATCACGAAGAGGGTGAGGAACAGCGCCAGCGAGACCATCACCGTGTTCGGCGGGGCAGTCTGCAAGCCGATCGCGGTGCGCAGCAGCGAGAGCACCACCACGATGCGGGTGAAGCTCGTCACCATGATGAGGATCGAGGGCGCCAGCGCCAGGACGGTGACCAGCCCGATCAGCTGGACCGCGCGCTCGGTCAGCGTCGCATCGTCGCCGAAGCTGATCGAGACGTCCTGGCCGAAAGCCAGGGACGGCAGGGTGGCGGCGGCGAGGAGGACGAGAAGTCCCGCCGCCCGGCGTCCGACGCGAGCGCTAGTTGCCGCCGGCCTTGTAGCCGTCCCGCGTGAGCGCACCGCCGCCACCCCTGGCCTCTACCAACGAGGTGGTTTTAGCTGAGTCGCTGCCGGCCCCTTCCAAATAGCCGGGGATAACCTCGGCGCGCGACGACCGCATAAGCCCGGTGTAGCGGAGCGACCGCGGTCCGCGACCGGTTGGGCGGGTGAACTGGCGGAGCCTGTCGACGGCCGACTGGGAGACGGAAGGCGCCGGTGCGGAGGCGGCAGCCGGTGAAGCGGTCGCGACGGCGGCGGCAGGTTCCGGCGCGGGATTGGGTGCGGGCTGGTTGGCGGGCTCCGGATGCGCCGCAGCAGCTGGCGCGGGATGGATGATGGGCGTCGGCGCCGTGTGGAACACCGGCACCGGCCGATGGGGCATTGCCTTTTCGACAACGGGAATGCCGCTCTCGACCAGCACGTCCTGCGGGCCGCCGGTGAGCAGGACATGCTCGACGTTGTCGCGCCGCACGATCAGCAGCCGGCGCCGGCCATCGACCGGCAGTGCCTCGACGACGCTGAGACGGCGGGCTCGGCCGCGCGATGCCTGGTCGGTTGCCTGGAACACGAACTTCAGCAGCCACACCGAGAGCACGATCAGCACCAGCACCAGACCGAGGGCGAAGATCACGCCCATCATGCTGCCGCCCGAGCCGCCGAACAGGTTCGTCAGGAACTGCATGTCCACTCTCCCTCATGCTAACGTCACGGCAACGATGGTGGGGTGGCAATAGTTGCCCACCATAGCCCCAGGTTCGCAAAATGCGACATGAATTGTCCGTGCGTGGCCCGCAGGGTTAACCACCGGTTAACCATGTACCCGGCAGAACTTGCCTAGGCGGGCAATGGGAGACGGGGGCCATGGGCATAGCGCAGCTGCCGCTTCTGGCGGCGCTCACCGACAAGATGCGCTGGCATCAGGCACGTCAGACGCTGCTCGCCGAGAACGTCGCCAATGCCGAAACACCGGGCTACCAGGCCCGCGAGCTCAATCCGTATTCATTCGAGCAGCACCTGCGTGACAAGGCGTTCACGGGGATCACGACGGCAACGACGACTGCCGGGCACATCGCGGTGGCGAGCAGTGAGGCGGCGGGGTTCACGATCAGCAGCAAGGGCGATTTCCAGGTGAGCCCGCACGGCACGGCGGTCAACCTTGAGGACGAGATGATGAAGGTGACGGCCAACCAGATGGACTACCAGACCATCACGACGCTCTACACGCGCTCGCTGCGGCTCATCCGCAGCGCGCTCGGTCGTCAGGCCTGAGGGAGGATCGGATGGGCGACTTCCTCTCCTCGCTGCGCATCGCCGCCTCGGGCCTCCACGCCCAGACCGCGCGGATCCGGATCATCGCCGAGAACATCGCCAACGTGGATTCGGCGGGCAAGGCGCCAGGCGACGAACCCTATCGCCGGCGCATCCCGACGTTCACGTCGACCTTCGACGCCGAAGCTGGCGGCCACACCGTTCACCTCGGCAAGCTCGCCTACGACCTCTCCGATTTCGACATGCGCTACGAGCCCGGCCACCCAGCAGCCGACGAGCACGGCTATGTCCGCTATCCCAACATCAACCCGCTGATCGAGGCGATGGACATGCGCGAGGCCCAGCGCACCTACGAGGCCAACCTCAACGTCATCAGCGTCACCCGCCAGATGCTCGGCGGCACCCTCGACATCCTGCGCGGCTGACGCGCCAACCGGACTGAACAACCATGGCCATGCCGATCAACGCCGCAAACCTTGCCTACTCCAACGCCGCCAAGCTGCTCGGCGACGGGCCGGCGCCGCTCACCGCACCGTCGAAGGCCGCGAGCGGGCAGGGCGACTTCGCCAAGCTCCTCGCCGATAACCTGCAGTCGGTTGTCGATAGCGGCCGGGCGTCGGACCAGAAGATGATGGACCTCGTCAACGGCAAGGGCGACATGGTCGACGTCGTCACCGCCGTCTCGCAGACCGAGATCGCGGTCGAAAGCATGGTCGCCGTCCGTGACCGCGTGATCTCGGCCTACGAGGAAATCATGCGGATGCCGATCTAGGTGTGCCACGCCCTCATGGTTCGTGGCTCGTGGCTCGACAGGCTCGCCATGAGGGCTACTGAGGCGCGAACGTGCCGGAGGACCTCATGGTGAGCTCGTCGAACCGTGAGGTCCGGGCACGCGACACGTGTCTGCAGACTCAGCTAGGAACGTCCCATGACCGGCGCTGACGTTCTCGATGTCGCCCGCGAGGGCATCTGGGTGCTGATCATCGTGTCGGCGCCGATGATGATCGTCGGGCTGCTCGTCGGCGTCGTCGTCGCCCTGTTCCAGGCGCTGACGCAGATCCAGGAAATGACCCTGGTCTTCGTGCCCAAGATCATCGCCATCTTCGTCACCATGCTTGTTGCGCTGCCGTTCATGGGGGCGACAATGTCGGCCTACTTCAACCGCATCGCCGAGCTGATCATCTCCGGAGGCTGACGTGCTCAGCCTCGACTGGCTGCCGGACACCGCGTATCTCTACATGCTGATCTTCGCGCGGGTCGGCACCATGCTGATGCTGATCCCCGCGCTGGGCGAGCAGGTGATCCCCGCGCGCATGCGGCTGAGCTTCGCGCTGGTCTTCAGCCTCGTGCTCTATCCGCTGCTCTCGAGCGCCTTTCCGTCGTTGCCGACGGAAATGATGGGCGTGATCGCGCTGCTCTTCCATGAGCTGGTGATCGGGCTGATCCTCGGCGCCACCACCCGGTTCGTCATGACCGCCACCCAGGTCGCCGGGGCGGTGATCGCCTTCCAGTCGGGCCTCTCCATCGCACAGTCCGCCGATCCGACCCAAGCCGGCGTGCAGGGGGCGATGATCGGCTCCTTCCTGAGCTTCCTCGGCGTTGCGCTGATCTTTGCGACCGACCTGCACCATGTCGCGCTGGCTGCAATCTACGACAGTTACATGGTGTTCACTCCAACCGGGCCGCTGATGCTCGAAGACGCGCTCGGCATGGCGATCAAGGCGATTTCCGGCGCCTTCATCATCGGCGTCCAGATGAGCGCGCCGTTCATCGTCTTCGGGCTCGTCTTCTACGTCGGCATGGGCATTCTCAACCGCCTGATGCCGCAGCTGCAGGTCTTCTTTCTCGCCATGCCCGCCAACGTCGGCGTCGGCATCGTGCTGCTGATGCTGGTGCTGGGCATGATGATGGGCTGGTACCTCACCCACTTCGAGGGGCAGCTCGCGATGCTGCGCGGGGTCCGCTGATGGCGAGCGACGAGGCCCCGGAACAATCCAGCAAGACAGAAGACCCGAGCCAGAAAAAGCTCGAGGATGCGCACAAGCGCGGCGATGTCGCCAAGAGCCAGGAGGTGACCACCTGGTTCATGCTGGTCGGGTCGGGTCTCGTGGTGCTGATGATGGCGCCCGGCACCGCGGCGAGCCTGTCGACCTCGTTCCGCCAGATGCTGGAGAATGCCGATCAGATGGAGATCGGCGGACCCGCGTTCGGCCAGTTCATGTTCAACATCGGCGCCTCGGTGGGAATGACCGCCCTGGTGCCCATGCTGGTGCTCGCCTTCTTCGCGATCGCCGCCAATCTCGTCCAGCACCGGCCGCTGCTCTCGGTCGATCCGATCACCCCCAAGCTTTCCAAGATTTCCCCGATCGACGGCTTCAGGCGGCTGTTTTCGGTCGAGGCGCTGGTCAACTTCGCCAAGGGACTGGTCAAGCTCGCAGTCGTCGGCTGCATCCTGTTCTTCGTGCTCTGGCCCGAGCGCAACAGCCTCGAGACGATGATTACCGCAGATCCGGCGGGCATCTTCGCGATCTGCGAGGAGATCGGCCTCAAGCTCTTCATCGCGGTCATAGCCGCCGTCACGATCATCGCCATCGCCGACTACGTCTATCAGCGCCAGCGCTGGTGGAACCGGCTCCGGATGACGGTCCAGGAGACGCGCGACGAGTACAAGCAGATGGAGGGCGACCCCAAGATCAAGGCGCGCATCCGCCAGATCCGCAACGAACGGGGCCGCAAGCGCATGATGGCGGCGGTCCCTGACGCGACCGTGGTGATCACCAACCCGACCCACTACGCCGTGGCGCTGAAATACGACCGCGAGATGCGGGCGCCGCAGTGCCTTGCCAAGGGAGCCGACGGGCTCGCGCTGCGTATCCGCGCCCTGGCGGAAGAGCACGACGTGCCGATCGTCGAGAACCCGCCGCTGGCCCGCGCGCTATTTGCCTCGGTCGAGGTCGACGAGACCATTCCGGCCGAGCACTTCAAGGCGGTTGCCCAGGTCATCGGTTATGTCATGCGGCTGCGTGAACAGCGCAAATGGCGGGCATGATCTCGGTTTCGGGCCGCGCCGTGCCGCATCGCCACTACCCAAGGCTCGCGCCGCTTTGATAGAGCTAGGACAGGCCTGATTCGGGGCAGGCCGGCATGGCCGGGGAGCACTCCATCTAGATGGCAACGACGCCACTCGACGACGACAGCTATCCCGACCCGCTGATTGCCGAACCGCGGAGCGCCGGCGGGCTGTGGCGGGTGGTGGCGCTCGCAGTCTTCTTCATCCTCGTCGCGCTCGCGATCTCGACGCTGAGCAGCTACATCCCCGCCGACGTCATGCTGCTGTTCCTCGGCGCCCTGGCGGTGATCGGGGTCTTCTGCCTCTTTGCCTTCGCCGCCGGGCTGTTCCGCTTTGCCTCGGCGAGCGAGACCCGCACCCTCTCGCGCGCGATCGTCGACAGCCTGCCGTATGGCGCGGTGGTCACCGACCGCGACGGCAAGCTCTCCTACGTGAATGCGCAGTATGGCGCTTTCGCCGGCAGCGTCAGCAACGGCGTGCCGGTCGGCGTGCCGCGCCTCTTCGCGGGCCAGTCGGAGGCGGGTGAGGCGATCTACCGGCTGAGCCGGGCCGCGCGCGACGGCCGGCCGGCGAGCGAGGACATCCGCGTTCTCGGGGGCCTGGGCGGACCGGGGTCGGACCCCGACCGGCCGTACTGGTATCGCGTGGGGGTGCGGGCGCTGCCCGAGGTCGAGGGCTGGGGCCGGCCGCTGGTGCTGTGGAGCGTCGAGGACATCACCCGCGACCGCGAGCGGCAGGACAACACCTACCTCGAGCTGCAGCGGGCGATTGACTACCTCGATCATGCGCCTGCGGGGTTTTTTTCATCCGATGCACAAGGCCGGGTGCAGTATATCAACTCGACGCTGGCGGACTGGCTGGGCCACGATCTCGCCGAGTTCCAGGCCGGCGCGCTGCCGCTCAGCGAGCTCGTCCGCGGGGATGGCGCGAGCCTGCTCATGCGTGGGCGCGGCGACGGCGAAATCCGCACCGAGGTGATCGACATCGACCTGGTGCGGCGCAACGGCACCAGCCTGCCCGTCCGCCTGCTGCACCGGGCTGCGCGGCTAGCCGATGGCGAGCTCGGCGAAACCCGCACGCTGGTTCTCGACCGCCGCAGCGGCAGCGACAAGGAAGAGGAGCTGCGGGCGGCCGAAGTGCGCTTCTCGCGGTTCTTCAACGACACGCCGTTCGCGATCGCGACGCTGGACAAGGACGGGCGGATCATCCGCACCAATGCCCCGTTCGGGCGCATCTTCGGCTGGTCGGGCGGCGACAAGAGCCTCGAGCTCTACCCCATGGCGGAGCTGATCGCCGAGGTCAGTCGCGAGGGCTTCGGCAAGGCGGTTTCGGCGGCGATCGAGAACCGCTCCGAGATCGAGCCGGTCGACGCGGTGATCGCCAAGGGTGGCGACCACGCAGTCCGGCTCTACGTCTCGGGCTCGGAGCCGGGGCCGGGCTCGCCCGAGCGGGTCAACGTCTATGCGCTCGACATGACCGAGCAGCGCAAGCTCGAGGCGCAGTTCGCCCAGGGCCAGAAGATGCAGGCCGTGGGCCAGCTCGCCGGCGGCGTGGCGCACGACTTCAACAACGTGCTCACCGCCATCATCGGCTTTGCCGACCTGCTGCTGCTCAAGCACAAGCCGGGCGATCCGAGCTTCTCGGACCTCATGGCGATCAAGAACAGCGCCAACCGCGCGGCGGGGCTGACGCGGCAGCTGCTGGCCTTCTCGCGGCGGCAGACGCTGCGGCCGCAGGTGCTGGAGGTTTCCGGCCACCTCGACGATCTGACGGTGCTGCTCAAGCGGTTGATCGGCGAGCAGATCACGCTGGCCGTCGAGCACGGCCGCGCGCTGTGGCCGGTCAAGGCGGACCTCGTTCAGCTCGAGCAGGTCGTGGTCAACCTCGTCGTCAACGCGCGCGATGCCATGCCCAACGGCGGCGCGATTTCCATCCGCACGCGCAACGTCTCGGCGTCCGAGCTTACGGGGTCCAACTATGTCGGCATGCCGCCCGCCGACTACGTGCTGATCGAGGTGGAGGATACCGGCACGGGCATGACGCCGGAAGTGATGGAGAAAAGCTTCGACCCCTTCTTCTCGACCAAGGAGTTGGGGAAGGGGACGGGCCTGGGGCTCTCCACCGTCTATGGCATCATCAAGCAGACCGGCGGCTTCATTTATCCGGAGTCGACGCTGGGGAAGGGCACCACTTTCCGCATCTTCCTGCCGCGCCACGTGCCGAGCGCAGGCGAGATGCCGGCCAAAGCGGCTGCGGCGCCGGTCCGCGACCTCACCGGGCACGAGCGCATCCTCATCGTCGAGGACGAGGACAATGTCCGCGCCTTCTCGGCCCGCGCGCTGCGCACCACCGGCTACGAAGTCTACGAGGCGGACTCCGGCGAGGAAGCACTCGAGGTTCTCGACGAACTCGAGCACCGCATCGACCTGATGATTTCCGATGTGGTGATGCCGGAGATGGACGGGCCCGCCCTGCTGGCCAAGGTCCGCGAGCGCCTGCCCGACCTCAGGGTGATCTTCGTCTCAGGCTATGCCGAGGAGAACGTCCGCCAGGACATCGCCGACGACACCAGCGTCGAGTTCCTCGCAAAACCCTACTCGCTCGACCAGATCAACACCAAGGTCAAGGAAGTGCTCGCGTCCCGCGCCAGAGCATCGAACTGAGCGCATGTCGGAGCTGCTGGACAATCCGGTCTGGCATGCCCTCGGTGGCCCGCATCGCGGGCTTGGCACGGAGCTGCACGGCTTAAGGCGATACCGCGCCGAAATTTCGGTATTCGGGGCCGTTGAGCATCCAGCGGACCTTTCCCCACTGGCGCATCTGCCGGCAGGTGAGAGTTTGGGGCTCGCAACGACAACGACTCCCCGCGTGCCGGCCACCTTCGAAACTATTCTCGCCGGCGACGGCGTGCAGATGGTCGCCGACCGGCTGCGTCTGGTGCCGGAGCGGCCCGACATGGTGTCCCTTGGCGACGCCGACGTTGAGGAGATGATGGAGCTGGTTGCGCTGACGCGGCCGGGCCCGTTCAATAGGCGTACTTACCAAATGGGCCGCTATATCGGTGTGAGGGACGGGGGCCGGCTGATCGCGATGGCCGGTGAGCGCATGCATCTGCCCGGCTTTACCGAAGTGAGTGCCGTCTGCACACACCCCGACTACCGGGGACGCAGCTATGCCAAGATGCTGGTCTCCGAGATTGCCCAAGGTATCATCGGGCGCGGGGAGACGCCGTTCCTCCACACCTTTGCAGACAACGCCGTGGCCATAGCCACCTATGAAAAGCTCGGATTTGTGCTCCGGAGCCGGATTCGCTTCACCGTTATGCGGCGTCTCACTCAGTGATCTAGTCGATCACCCGCACCTTGCGGTCGTTGCAGGTGTCGAGCGTGATCACCAGCTGCTTGCGGCTCACCAGATTGATGCGGACCCACAGCGGGCCGCAGCGGTTTGCGCTGAGGCGAACCTTGGTGCTGGCACCCGGCGCCAGGTCGTCGAAGAAGCCCCCGAGGTTGTCCTCGACCGGCTGGCCGTCCTTCCCCAGCGGATAGAAGTCGGCACCGGAGACGGCGCCTTTGGACGCGTTCTCGAACGTGATGACGATTTCCTCAGCGGCGACCGCACCCGCCAACCCGCCCATCAGTGTGAGAGCAACACCGGCGAGCAGCGTCCTCAAGATGCGGCTCCGCTGGGGAGCGGCGTCCCCTTTGCAAGCAGTCCGCTGGTCGCGAGAGCGTCCCATAACTCGTTCGGGATCGGTGTATTCCACCACTTGATGATCCCGTCGAGCTCGGCCTTGGACTTCGGTCCCGTCAGTACCGAGCAGACCACCGGGTGCGCAAGTGCGAACTGTAGCGCCGCCGCGCCAAGCGGCACGTCGTGCGCGCGGCAGATCTCCTGCAGGGCGGCGACCTTGTCGAGGATCGGCTGCGGCGCTGCTTGATAGGCGCCATTGTCCGGCCCCCAGACATTGGTGCCGGCGAGAATGCCCGCAGCGAACGGCCCGGCAGCGA
>JAEZBF010000167.1 GCA_023427545.1 Pseudomonadota bacterium | reverse complement strand
GCGATCACGAGGTCGCAGGCGGGATCGCCGACGCTGAGCTGGCCGAAGTCGATCACCGCCGCCAGCCGACCTTCCGCAACCAGCAGGTTGCCGACGGCGAGGTCGCCGTGAACCCAGACCGGCGTCCCGTCCCAGCGCGTCGCCAGCGCAGCCTCCCACACCGCGAGCGCACTGTCCCCATCCACCCTCTCGCCTAGTTCGGCGATACACTGGCGGGTCTCGTCGTCGTAGACGGCGAGGTCGCCGCCGCGGAAGAAGCTCTGCGCGCCCGCAGGCGGGCCGCCAGCACAGTCGGCCCGCTGAAGCGCCGCGAGGAAACCAGCCAGCTCCCCCGCGAAGCGGGGCAAATCCGGCAGCCGGTCGCGGTTCGCCATGTCACCCGCGAGCCAGTTCCACACCGACCAGCGGAACGGATACTCCTCACTTGGCTCGCCGGCGCCGAGCAGCTCTGGGATCGCAACCGGCAGGTGCTGGGCAAGCCGCGGCAGCCAGGTGATCTCCTTGATCGCGCCGAGGACATAGGACTCGTGGCTGGGCAAGCGCACCTTCATCGCCTCGCCCAGATGGAAGGTCCAGTTGTCCCAGCCGTCCCGCGCCACGGGCGTTACCGGCAACCCGGCCCAGTTGGGGAACTGCGCCGCGATCAGCCGGCGAACCAGGCCCGCGTCGACGTCGAGCTTGCCGGCGCGCAGCTTTTCCGCGCGGTAGGCCGCCGGATCGTTCATGGAGTCCAGTCGAACTGCGGCTTGTAGCCTAGCACCCGCTGGGCCTTTTCGATCGAGATGAGGCTCTCGTTGGGCTTGAGCGGACGCTTCCGCGGCGTGCCGGGGAAGACCTCGTCGAGCATCTGGTCGTTGCCCATCCGCATCAGCGAATTGGAGTTGGCGATGCCAAAGACGTGCGCGCCCTTGAGTTTGGATTCGAGCGACAGCCGGATCGCCTGGGCCGCGTCGCGAGCATCGATGTAGGTCCAGAGGTTGAAACGGCGCGTCTGCGCGCTCTGCTGGTAGCTCTCGAAGTTCGCGTAGTCCTGCGGCTCCTGCACGTTGGACAGGCGCAGGCCGATGATCTTGGTCTGCGGGTCCCAGAGGCAGTACTGCTCGGCGAGCTTTTCGCCCATCAGCTTGCTGAGCGAATACGACGTCTGGGGCAGCTCGATCTCCTCGTCCACCGGCACATATTTGGGGCCGGCGGGGTAGGGGATGCCGAACACCGTCTCGCTCGAGGCCCAGACGATGTTGCGGATGCCGAGCCGGCGGGCCGCCTCGAACACGTTGTAGGTCGAGATCGTGTTGGTCTCGAAGATGACGTGGTCGGCCGCCTGGCCGGGGGCGGCGATGGCGCCCATGTGGACGATGCCGGTGACCTCGCCCTGCACGCGATCGTTGATGCCCGAGAGCATCGCCATGACGGCACCGAAATCGGTGATGTCGAGCCGGGAGAAGCGTGGCTCGCCCGGCTTGGGCGGATTGGAGATGCCCGGCGGCGCCACCTGGTCGATCGAGACCACGTCGTAGCCGTGCTCCATGAGGTCCTTGACTGCGGCCCGTCCAACCTTGCCGCTGCCGCCGGTGACGATGATCATTCCGAGCTCCCTCGTTGCTGGCGCGGGTGTAGCGAGCCGCCTATGCCGATGCAACCGCGGGAGCGCTGGGCCCACTCATGCGAAGACGCCAGCTCGGGCTGAGGAGGAGGTAGCCGATGGCAAGGCCGCCGCTCACCGCCAGGACGGCGATGTATATGGAAAGGCTCAGCCGCGACACGCCAGTGGTGCCGGGCCAGAGCTGCAGGTAGGGCGCGATCAGCACCAGGTCATAGGCAAGAAAGCCGAGAAGCTGCCCCTTGGCGTTACCCCAGAGCGGCCGGATCAGACCGTAGACGAAGTAGGTCATGGCCCCGAGGAACATCACGCCGTAGGCGGTCGCAGAGTCACGATCGAGCGTCCATGGGAAGATCTGCTGCCCCAGGATCAAGGCGCCGCCGGCGAGAAGCAGCACGGCCGCGAACAGCCCGAAGAAGCCGCGGACGAGTAGCGGCGTCGGGCGCGTGTCGCGCCACGGTAATTCGCGCACTGCCCAGTAAAGCCCCGCCGCACCGAGCAGGGTCACCGCATTGGCAACCGCGAACCAGAGGATCGGGCCGGGCGTGCCGCCAGACCGGATCGCGGCGTGAATACCGAGACCAAGCGAAACCGTCATGATGTTTGCGGCACCCGAGCGCAGTCCCGCGAGTTCGCCCGAAAGCCCAATCCAGATCATCGGCGCGCCGACCGCCGCAAGCATCGAGCCGAGGAACACCCGCGACATCGCGCCGTAGGTGGAATAGGGCCAGAAAGCGCGAGCCAGCGGGTGGCCCATCAGCAGCAATGCTGCCGTCGCCAGCACGGCGATGCCGCCGACCACAGCGGCTGTGCGGAGAGTTCCGTGCATGCCGCCCCCCTGGCGCCTCACGAACATCGAACAGCCTAGCAGAGGCAATCGCACAGGCAACAGCCCGTCCGCGTGAGGCATGCGCTGCTGCCTTCCGGGCAGCGGCTGGAACAGATCGGGCCTCGCTCCGTTGCCGGATGTCACCCGCCGAGGACGAACATGCCGCTGCTTTCCATCTTCCGCCCCATCTTCTCATTGATTTCGCTGCTTATCCTTGCCGCCGCCGCCTACCTGCTTTGGCAGTGGTACGAGGGGCACACCGCATGCGATGCGGCGGGCAACTGCACCTTCTTCCGCGACGACTGGAAGCTCTGGACCGGCCTGTTGCTGCTGGCCTGGTCCTTCCTGGGCAAGTTTATCCTGACGCCCCTGCTCGCGCGTCCGGACGATGACCCGCTGCGCCCCGAGCGGCTACCGGGCGAGATGATCAGCAGCCCCACTGGCGCGCGCCTGCATGTCGAGACGCTCGGGCAGCCGAATGGCCCGACCCTGATCCTGACCCACGGCTGGGGCCTCGACAGCTCGATCTGGGCTTACACCAAGCGCGAGCTTGGCACGAGGTTTCGCATCATTGCGTGGGACCTGCCGGGGCTGGGTAGATCGGAGGCCGGCGCCATCGACCTCGAGAGCTTCGCTGAGGACCTCCACACGGTCATCCAGCATAGCGGCCAGGGGCCGGTCGTGCTGGTCGGCCACAGCATCGGCGGAATGACGATCCAGACGCTCGCGCGCAACCACCCGGAGCTGTTCCCGAGCCCGGTCGCAGGTATCGTCCTGATCAACACCACCTACACCAATCCACTCAGGACCATGATCCTGCCTCGGCTCATGCAGGCGCTCCGCCGGCCGATCATCGAGCCGATGATGCACCTCACGATCTGGCTCGAACCGCTCGCCTGGCTCAGTGCCTGGCAGAGCTACCTCAGCGGCTCGGCCCAAATGGCGACCCGGCTCGGCTTCGGACGCTTCGTGACGCGAAGCCAGCTCCAGCACACGACGCTGCTCACCACCATCAACCGCCCATCGGTTCAGGCGAAAGGAAACCTCGCAATGTTCCGTTGGGACGCGACCGGAGCTCTCGTCGATCTCCCGGCCCCGGTTCTCGTCCTCGGCGGCGATGTCGATATCGTCACCAAGGTCGAGGCGAGCGAGGTGATCGCAGCGGAAACGGGGCTGTCGACACTGCGCAAGGTCGAGGGCGTCAACCATATGGGCTTCCTCGAACGCGCCGACATCTACAACGCGGCAATCTCCGAGTTTGCGCTCTCGCTCCGTGCAGCGGATAGCCTCGAACCTGCGGCGACGCGTCTTCCATCGTCTATTGCCGATGGAAGCCGATTGGCGCAAGGATGAACCATCTCACCACCTACACAGAGCTCCCATGTCACTGCTGTTTTCCCCGCTCACCCTTCGTGGGCTGACCCTGCGCAATCGTACAGTCGTCTCTCCCATGTGCCAGTACTCTGCGCAGCATGGGCTGGCCAACGACTGGCACGTCGTCCACCTCGGGCGTTTTGCGCTGGGCGGTTTCGGACTGGTCATCCTCGAGGCGACCGGCGTTACGCCTGAAGGACGCATTTCATATGCCGACCTGGGGCTCTGGGAGGACGCGCAGATTGCGCCGCTCAGGCGGATCGTCGATTTCCTGCACTCCCAGGGCGCGGCCGCGGGCATCCAGCTCGGCCATGCAGGTCGCAAGGCGTCGACGCCAGTGTGGTGGCGCGGCGGCTTCACCGAGACCGAGCAGGAAAAGATCGACTTCGCCTACGAAAACTGGGTCCCCGTCGCGCCGAGCGCGGTAGCGCATTCTCAGACCAACCGCGACTACCAGGTGCCGCACGCCCTCAGCGTCGAGGAGATCGCTGCCACCACTCGGGCTTTCGTCGCGGCGGCGCGCCGGGCGGATGCTGCCGGATTCGACGTTGTCGAAATCCACGGCGCTCACGGCTACCTCATCAGCCAGTTCCTCTCTCCACTCGCCAACCGGCGAACGGATCAATACGGCGGAAGCCGCGAGAACCGCATGCGCTTCGCACTCGAGGTGGCGCGTGCGGTACGTGACGCCTGGCCGGCAGAGAAGCCGCTGTTCATGCGGATTTCCGCGACCGACGGGAGCCCCGGCGGCTGGGGGATCGAGGACAGCGTTGCGCTCGCCGCGGAGCTCAAGGCGATCGGCGTCGACGTAGTCGACTGCTCCTCCGGGGGGTTCGAGGGCTACGGGATCAAGTCGGCGCCGCTCTATCAGGTGCCGTTCGCCAAGGCGGTACGTGCCACCGGCATCAAGACGATGTCGGTTGGCCTGATCAGCACGGCGCAGGAGGCCGAGGCGGTGCTGGCCGACGGCTCAGCCGACCTCGTTGCCCTGGCGCGCGGTGCGCTCGATGACCCGAACTGGCCGGTCCACGCACATCACGAACTGGACGGTGCGGTGGCCTATGCCCTCCGGCCCATCCAGGAACGCCTGCGCGTGAGGGATCGCGACCGGGTGCTGGGTCTGCGAGAGGTCTGATCCCCGAGCCTGCGGTTTCGCCTACTGACGGTCCGCGCCGTTTACCTGCGACACCGCGGCTGCCGCAGCGGTTGCGCCACGTTGCCGTTCCAGCTCCTGCCCATCATCTGCGGGCAGCGGGGCGAGGACCTGCGCGACGTCGTGCCGGCGATACGCCAGGGCGAGATTGGCAGCGTCGAACTGCTCCTTGACCCGTGCGAGCAGGTCGCATTTGAGGTTCCACCAGTCGGACTGCGCGCACCAGACGCGCAACCCTATCATCACGCCGAAATCGCCGAAGCTGTCGATGAAAACGAACGGCTGATGGTCGGCAAGCACCCGTGGATCCTGCGCCAGCTCGAGCAGCTGCGCCTTGGCGGCATTGAAATCGACGCGGTAGTCGATCGAGAACTTGATCTCGACCATGCGCCGGGGCTGGCGCGAGAAGTTCGTGACGGTGGCGTTCCAGATCTTCGAATTGGGCGCAAAGACGTGGAGCCCGTCGTAGGTAAGGATGCGCGTGCCGAAGAGCCCGATCTCGAGCACCGTTCCCGAAACATCCGGCGTCTGGATCGAATCCCTCACGTTGAATGGCCGCAGCCAGAGCAGCATGATCCCGGCGGCGAGGTTGGAGAGCGTGCCCTGCAGGGCGAGGGCAATTGCAAGGCCGGCGGCGCCGAGCACCGCAAGGATCGAAGCGGTCTGAACGCCGAACTGGCTGAGCGCGATGATGATCGTGATCAGCATCACGGCATAGCGCACGAGCTGGGAAATCAGCGGCGTGACGGTCTGGTCGACCCGGCCCGTACGCGGCAGCAGCTGCGTGACCTGACGGGACAGGAATCCGGCGAGATACCACCCAACCGCAACCACGATGATCGCGATCAGCAGGCTGACTGCATGCTCGATCAACCATACCTGGGATACGGCAATTACCTGCGTGTTCACTTCACCACTGCCCCTGTTGCCCCCGCGGAATAATGGGTCCTGCCGCTAGCCGCTGCGCATGGCAGGTTTGCGGCAGGGCGGTCAGCCCCGCTGAAGCCTAAGGGCGGCTGGCAGTGATTGTGGAGGTATGACTGGTGGGTGCGCACGGACTCGAACCGTGGACCCGCTGATTAAGAGTCAGCTGCTCTACCATCTGAGCTACGCACCCGGGTCACGGGCGGCTGACTAGCAGAGGCATCCTGTCCTGTCCAGCGCAGTGCGTCCGTCGGGAGGTCACCATCTCCACTGCGTCTTTCGAAGGGGTTGCGGCGGGTGGTTTTCGTGGGGGCGCCGGTGTCTCGGCGTAGGTGTGGGCGAGGGCTGTCTCGTCAACAGCTCGTCCAGGACGAGCTCGACGGATTGTGGGGGTTCAGCGTTCTTATTCACGTGGGCAGCAGCCAGCCGCGCCCAGATCGCCGCGCCCGAGCCGAGCGCGACGGAATGGACGTATCCTTGCACTGCCTCATGAACGTGCGAGAGGTGCGGCTCGGACTGGTTGGGCAGGAAGACCTTGCGCTCCATGCGGCAAGGATGAGCCGATTGGCTTAACTATCGCTTCAAGCGGCGCACTTCCCCGCGCCCTCTAGATGAGGCGCTTTCTTCTAGTGTGCCGGCTCAGGAGGGCAGGCCCTTGATCGGCCCGCGGGGGAAGGACACTCCGAGTTCCTTCATGGCGCGCCACTGCACCCGGCACGGGTGGGGCGGTCGGCCGGGAACGAGCAGGTCGAAGGTATTGGGGATGTCGGTCACCGACGCCACTTCGAGCTTGGCGCCACCCACCGAGATGTTCCTGATGATGCAGTCGATCTTCGAGCGGCCGCCGTTGAAGGCAATGCTGGCGCGAATTGACACGATCGGCCGTGGGCCGCGCCGCCTCTCTATACCGTCCTCACTTGGATTCTGCTGATTGGCCATGCCGGCCTACGTTCCACACGATCGTAACGATCGACTTAATCGAACGACAGGAACTCGATGAACCGTGTCCGCAGGTCGGGTGCCTGTCGGCTGCGGGACCGCAGCCGACCC
>JAEZBF010000147.1 GCA_023427545.1 Pseudomonadota bacterium | reverse complement strand
AAGCGGGACGGCCATTGCAAGCGCTGCCAGGCGCGGCGACACGACGGTGTCCACCCTTCTGCGTCAGTCGAGCCGGGTGGTGCGCGGCAGCGTGATCTCGAAGCGGGTGCCGACGGGTTGAGGGTGGTAAGTGAGCTTGCCGCCGTGCGCCTCGGTGAGCTCGCGGGCAATAGCGAGGCCGAGCCCGGTGCCACCGGCCTTTGCGGAGCCCTCGAACGCGACGAAGAGGTTGTCGCGCGCCCGCGGCGGTAGGCCCGGTCCATTGTCGGTGACCCCCAGGTTAAGCGCCTCGGCCGTCTCGGCGTAGGTCGCGGTTACAGCTGGAGCCTCGATCTTGCCGGCACTGGCTTCCAAGGCCTCCCGGGCATTCTTGAGCAGGTTCACGAGGACGCGGCCGAGCTGGTCGGGATCGACCGAGAGAGTGACGGCGTCGGGGACCTCGTTGGTGAAAGCGATCTCGGGGTGGGGAACGAGGCCGACATCGACTGCCGACTCGTCGATGAGCGCGCGCAGATCAACCGGGACCGGCTTGGGCGGCGCGCTGCTCTGACGGCCGTAGTCGAGCACGGACTGCGCAAAGCCGATCGCCTTGTCGAGTGTGGTCACGAGCCTCGGGGCAAGGCGCTGGACCTTGGGGTCGTTGATGTTGACCACCTGGTCAGAGAGCAGCTGAGCGGAGGTCAGGGTGTTGCGCAGGTCGTGGTTGATCTTGGCGACGGCGAGCCCGAGGTCGGCCAGGTGCCGGCGCTGGCGCAGCATCGAGAAGATGTCGGCCTCCATGGCGGCGAGCTCGGCCTCGAGCACACCCATCTCGTCGTTGCGACGGCGGGGCGTGATGATTAGCGAAGCGTTCTCCGGCGCCTGACGATAGGCCACAAGGTTGTCGGTCACCCGGCGAATCGGGTCGATGAGGATGCGGGAGACGAAAACGTAGAGTGCCCCCGCCGTCAGCGCTGCGATGATCAGCGAGACAAGCGCGATGTTGCCGGAATAGGCGAAGAGATCAGCCCGCAGCGGCCGCTCGGGCATGAGGATCTCGACCACGGCGTTCTCGGTACCATCGCTGTCGCCGATGATGCGCAGCGTGCGGTCACCGCCGAAGATCACGGTGTCGAGGGTGTCGAGGATTAGCCGGAAGGGGTTGGAATCGCGCATGTCGGCGACGACCATGCGGTCGGGCTTAGGATGGTCGGCGGCCTCGATCAACTGGCTCTGCCCGTCGCGGCGGTAGACCAGCGCGTAGGCACCGGCAGACGCGAGGAGGCGGTCGGAGAGGCTGCGGGGCAGCGCCATGACGTCGGGCACGGCGTCAAGCACGCGGCCGGCCACGATGCCGATCTGGAGGCGATTGTCGACCCAGCTCGAGCGGTAATTGGCGACAGAGGGGATGTAGATCAGCACTTCGACGGCGAGGATCACGATGATGATCGTCGTGATCAGTTTCACAGAGAGCCCGCGGAAGGGTCCCTGCATCGCGCGCGGTGGAGCTGCCATGTGCGCTATTGATACAGGAGCCGGACCGCTCAGGGCAACAAGCGGCGCAGGCCTGCTGTCCAGCTCGCCCAGGCAGGTGGCGTGCGCTGTGCAAGCGCTTCGGCGGCGACGCGGTTGGCGAGCTCGGCGAGGCTGGGATAGGCCGGTGCGAAGCGGGCAAGGCTCGGGAGGGTCAGCCGGCTGCTGATCGCAAGGGAGAACAGGGCGATCAACTCGCCGGCGTCCGGACCGACCAGCCCTGCCCCGAGAATGCGGCCGGTCGGGGTACAAACCAGCTTGCAGAGGCCGGCGGTTTCGTGGCGCGTGCGGGCGCGATCGTTCCCGGCGTAAGGCCAGCGCACGACGTGGTAGCTGTCCTTGTAGCGGCGGCGCGCCTCGTCCTCAGTCATCCCCACAGTTGCGATCTCTGGATCGGTGAAGAGCACGAAGGGCACCAGTTCCGGATGGTGACGGAGGGGCAGTCCCTGCAATGCGCCGCGCACGACCACCCTTGCCTGCTGGTCGGTCAGGCCGACGGACTGCCGCGAGCCCGTAGCGTCGCCAACGGCATAGATGCGGCGGTTGGTGGTCCGCAAACCGGGCGAGAGCTCGAGTCGATTGGGGTCGGTCTTGCTGCGGCGGATGCCCGCACGCTCGAGGTCAAGGTCGAGGTTGGGAAGGCGGCCGATGGCTACGAGCAGGTGCGAGGCGCTGATCGTTTCTTCGGCGCCATCGACCGCGATGGTGACGACCGCCCCACCGCCTTCGCGCGGCGCAACACGGGGTACGGTGGTGCCGGAGCGGATGAGAACGCCTTCATCGGCAATGCGCCTCAAGGCGACGTCCCCGAGTTCGGGATCGAGATCGGTCAGGGGGTTTTCGAGTTCGACCAGCGTGATGTCGGCGCCGAGACGGCGGAAGGCCTGGCCGAGCTCGGCTCCCGTCGCGCCTGCCCCGACGATGACCATGTGCGTGGGGCGGCGGGCGTTTTCTATTATGGTCTGACTCGTGAAAAAGGCGGCTGTTTCAAGTCCCTCAATCGCTGGGAGAGTAGGTTGAGAGCCAGTTGCTATGACGAAGCGGCGGGCGCGGATGAGGGTTTCGCCGACGCCGAGGGTGCGCTCGTCGATGAACTTGCCCTCGCCCGCGATGACCTGGGCGCCGAGGGCGGTGAGCCGCTCGAGGGAAGAAGCAGGTGCAACGGCGGCGACGACGCTGCGGATGTGGTTGCGCAGGCGCGGGAAATCGACGGTGGGATCGGCCGGGTTGATGCCGAAGCGGGCGGCGCTGCGGATCGCGTGGGCATGCCGCGCCGCCTCCACCAGGGCCTTGCTGGCGACGGAACTCGCCTGTACGCCTCCACCCCCTGCCCGGCCACGCTCGACCACTACAACGGTCGCGCCCATTGCCCGGGCCTCTGACGCGACGGCAAAGCCCCCGGCGCCAGCGCCGATCACGCACAGATCGGGTGTGAGGACTTCGGCCATTGGTGGACACCGTGGCAGGCTGGGACGGCTCCCCAGCGAGCCACCCTGCGACTGCTACTGTCCGCTCCGATCCGGCGCAAGGGGCAGAACGCCCGGCAATGCCTTGAAGTCGCAAGCGGGACGTTCCGCTTCGTTGACTTGGCGGGTGCAATTCCATATAAGCCCGGCCAGCTTGGTGGCGCCCTTCGGGTCGCTGCCCTATCCATCTTGCAGAAATGCGCCAAAGAGGAACCGCGCCCGGCGTGGTCTGATCGCATGAAACGTACATTCCAGCCGAGCAATCTCGTCCGCGCGCGGCGCCACGGCTTCCGCGCCCGCATGGCCACCAAGGACGGCCGCGCCATCCTCAACCGCCGTCGTGCGCTCGGCCGCAAGAAGCTTTCGGCCTAAACACCACGATGACGGTGGGTGCGACAGCGGCCCCCCGGCTCCGGCGCCTCACCCGGCGCAGCGAGTTCCTCAGGGCGGCCCGCGGTCAGCGCGCCGGCCGGCCAGGGTTCAGCCTGCAGGCGATCGCCAGCGAAGCGGACCTGCCCGGCATCGGTCTCACCGTCAGCAAGAAGGTCGGCAATTCGCCCGAGCGCAATCGCGTCAAGCGGCGCCTGCGCGAGGCGGTGCGCTCTTGCAGCGACGCATTCCGGCCCCGACATGACTACGTGCTGATCGGTCGCCGCGAAGCGCTCAGCCTTCCATTCGCCACGCTGCTGCGCGACCTCGAGCAGCTGCTCAGCCGTGTGCACGGGCCCAAGGGCGCGACGCAGCCACGCAACCAGCCCAGGGGCACCGGGACCACAGAATGATCGAAAACAACCGCAACATGATCCTTGCCATCGTCCTGAGCATCGCGGTGCTCTTTGGATGGCAGTACTTCGTTGCGGGTCCCCAGCTGGAGCGAGCGCAGCGCCAGGCCGAGATCGCGGCGCAGCAGGCGGCAGCGGACACCTCGATCGCAACCCCCGCAACGCCCGGAACCGCCAACGCGCCAGGCACCCCGGGCGTCGATTCGGCGGGGAACGTCACCTATGCCGACCGGACGACGGCACTTGCCGCCGGGCCGCGGATCAGCATCGACAACCCGGCGCTCAAGGGCTCGATCAACCTGACCGGCGCCCGGCTCGATGACCTGCAGCTCAAGAAGTACACAGAGACGGTCGATCCGACCTCGCCGATCATCACGCTGCTGAGCCCTTCGGGCACGCCCACCGGCTATTACGCCGAGCAGGGCTGGGCCCCTGCCCCGGGCACCAGCGTCGCCGTGCCGGATGCCAAGACGGTTTGGACGGCCGACAACGGCGCCACGCAGCTCACTCCGGCAGCCCCGGTGACGCTGAGCTGGGATAACGGCCAAGGCCTCGTCTTCCACCGCACGTTTGCGGTCGATGCCAACTACCTTTTCACGGTGACCCAGAGCGTCACCAACAACGGCACTTCGGAAGTGCAGCTCTTCCCCTATGCCAAGGTGGTCCGGGAAGAGACCCCGAAGGTCCAGAATTTCTTCGTCCAGCACGAGGGCCCATATGGCGTGCTCGGGACGAACAACCTGATCGCCAAGAAATATTCCGACGTTCAGAACGACAAGCAGATCGATGCCAGCTCGACCACGGGCGGCTGGATCGGCATGACCGACAAGTACTGGGCGGCGCTGGTCCTTTCAGACCCGGGCGCCTCGATCAACGCGCGCTTCTCCTACACCAAGCCGGGTGAGCGGGACCTCTACCAGACCAGCTTCGTTGAGACGGAGCCCGAGGTGGTCGCGCCGGGCGCCACCGCGCAGAGCGTCAGCTACGTCTTCGCCGGCGCCAAGGAAGAGGCGGTGATCGCCTCCTATGAGCAGAACAACCACTTCGACCGGCTCGAGCTGATGATCGACTGGGGGCTGTTCAGCTTCATCACTAAGCCGATGTTCCACCTCATCCAGTTCCTCTACGGGATCATCGGCAACTTCGGCCTCGCCATCCTCGCGGTCACGGTCATCGTCAAGGCCGTGTTCTTCCCGCTCGCCAATCGCTCCTACGCCTCTATGGCCGCCATGCGCCGCGTGCAGCCGGAGATGAAGGCGATCCAGGAGCGCTTCAAGGACGATCGCGCTGCCCAGCAGCAGGCGATGATGGAGCTCTACAAGAAGGAGCGGATCAACCCGCTTTCGGGCTGCTGGCCGGTGCTGATCCAGATCCCCGTCTTCTTCTCGCTCTACTCGGTGCTGTTCATCTCGCTCGAGATGCGACATGCGCCGTTCTTCGGGTGGATCCGCGACCTCGCGGCGCCCGATCCGACGAACATCTTCACGTTGTTCGGCCTGATCCCTTGGGATCCGACCGTGCTGCCGATCCTGGGCGGGTTCCTGCACCTTGGCATCTGGCCGCTGATCATGGGCATCACGATGTGGGTGCAGATGCGGCTCAATCCGCCGCCGCCGGACCCGACGCAGGCGATGATCTTCAACTGGATGCCGGTGGTCTTCACCTTCATGCTCGGGACGTTCCCGGCCGGCCTGGTGATCTACTGGGCGTGGAACAACTCGCTCTCGATCGCGCAGCAGTGGTTCATCATGAAGCGTCACGGCGCAGAGGTGAACCTGCTGGGCAACATCGCGGCGAGCTTCCGGCGCAAGCCCAAGCCAAAGCCGGCGGAGTAACGATCTGCCACGACCTCATGGTTCGACCGAGCGCACCATGAGGTCTACTGAAGCGGTCCGGAGGACCTAATGGTGAGCCTGTCGAGCCGCGAGGTTCGGGCGCACCTGTTCAGGGAGCCGAGGACGTGCCCGAGTTCACGCCAGATCAGATCGAGGCCGGGCGACTGCTGTTCGCCCGGCCTTTCCAGTTCATCAAGGGCTGCGTGCGGATCGCGGACCTACCCCCCGCCGACCGGCACGAGATTGCCTTCGCCGGCCGTTCGAACGTGGGCAAGTCGTCGCTGATCAACGCGCTGACCGGCACGACCTCGCTGGCGCGGACCTCCAATACGCCGGGACGGACGCAGGAGCTGAACATCTTCGAGGCGCTGGATGCGCCGCTGCGGATCGTCGACATGCCCGGGTATGGCTTTGCCCAGGCGCCCAAGCCCAAGGTGGAGGCCTGGACGCGGCTGGTCCACGCTTATCTCACCGGCCGGCCGAACCTGCGGCGGGTCTATGTGCTGGTCGACAGCCGGCACGGGCCCAAGGCCAACGATATCTCGGTGATGAACGAGCTCGACAAGGCGGCGGTGAGCTACCAGATCGTGCTCACCAAGGCCGACAAGCCATCGGCGAAAGACTTCGAAGCCGCGGTCGCCGCGACCCGCGCCGCGATTGCCAAGCGCCCCGCGGCACACCCTATGCTTCTCGTCACCTCGAGCGAGACGAAGGCCGGAATGCCGGAGCTGCGGGCTGAAATCCGCGCGTTGATCGACAGCTAGGCTGCCTCGGCGGAAACCGTTGCGGCTATTACGCGTTGGCCTTCCCCAAAGAGGAGGACCATGAAATGGCAGCCAAGCAGAGCAAGGGGCAAAAGGCGACGGTTGAACGCGTGATGCACGAGTTCAAGGAGGGCGAGCTCGAGACCGGCACGGGCGCCAAGGTGAAGAGCCGCAAGCAGGCGATCGCGATCGCGCTCAGCGAATCCGGCTCGAGCAACCAGCAGAGCCCGAAGGAAAACAAGAAGCGCGAGAGCCAGACCAAGGCCAAGGAGCGCAAGGGGCAGATCGCGCAGGCTCAGAAGGAAGGCAAGAAGGCCCAGGACAAGACGCTTGCCAAGGGCCGGAACGGGGGAAAGTCATCCAACGGCAAGTCGTCGGGCAAGAGCTCGAACGGCGGCGAGAAGACGAAGGCCGCGCTCTATGCCGAAGCCAAGAAGCGCGATATCCCCGGCCGTTCGACGATGAGCAAGGCGCAGCTCGAGCGCGCGCTGCACTGAACCGGTGCCGGCTCAGTTTGCCTTTGGCGGCTCCTCGCCGTTGAGGCGGCGCATGAGCTGGGGATAGAACGAGTTGGCGTCGAGCCAATACCTGGTGGCGGCGGGCACTGCTGCCGGATCCGCCGCAAGCCAGAGCTCGGCCTTCTCGTCAAAGCCGGTGTGGCTGATTGCCTCCACCGCCTCCTTGCTGAACTCCCAGCACGGCCCGCCCAAGCACTCATCGCTGAGCGGCGCTCCATCGAAGGGGAAGGCGAGGCTGCGGAAATCATCGAGGTTGAAGATCTCCCAACCGGCTACGCCCTGGGGAGCATCCTCGGAGCGCACGAACAGCCGGACAATGCCGCCCCGTAGCTTCTCGGCCTCGGTGCCGTAGCTCATGAACCGCAACCTGCCTTCGGCCGACTGGGCGATGATTCCGAAGACCTGCCCGCCGCCCTCGAGCTTGAAGGTGCCGGGGCCGGCGACCACGGTGGCGTAAAGCGCCGAGGTCTTGAGCCCCATAAGGTTGGCGGCCATGAAGTATTTCTGGACGCGGCTGGCCCAAAGCCGGTAACCCGCCGTCTCCGCGACGACCTCGAAGTGAACGTCGCGTATGGTCAGCGCTTTCTGTTGCGCCTCGCTGAGCTTTGCCGATATTTCAGGGTCAAAGCTCTGGACTCCGAACACGTCGCAAGGAACGTCCGGTGCCAGCAGGGGGCTGCACGGCGGCAGAACCTGGGGAAGGCTTGCGGCGGCGGCTTGCTTCTGCGCCTCGAAGAAGGCGGGGAACTTGTCCTGGTAGACCTGCTGCAGGAAGCCTTCATAGCTCTGCGCGCCAGCGATTTCGTCGGGATGAAGCCCCCGGCGATTGTAGTCGTCCTCGGGCAGGCTGTTGAAGTGGAAGGCCAGCAGCAGGCGCTGGAGGATCGTCGCGCTGGCGGCGCCACGGGACTGGAGAAGATAGGGCTCCGCCGCTTTCGTGCAGCCGATCTCGAGCGCCCTGGCGTCTGCCGCGGCATGGATTCCGTCGAGCCAGGCGAGATAATCCTCATTGCTCATCCGGCCGTCGAGCGAATGGGCATACTGGCCCGTAGTGCTGAGCCGATCGAAAGCGAGTTCCTCGATCGTCGTGCGCTCGACGTGCTTGAGATAGCGACAGATGTCGTCGAGGCCAGCGGCGATGCGGTAAAAGCTATAGTCTTCGATCGCGTCGGCACGCGCTGGCGCGACGGCGAGACAAAAGACCAGGGCCGCCACGCAGGCAGAGAGTGAACGAACTGGCACGAGCATCCCCCAGGAAGAACCTCCTGGGAGCATGGCAAGATTCACCGCTGCAGAAAAGCCGCCAAGTATCGCGAAACATCCGCGCTGTGGGACGGAGTAGAGAGCGACGCCAGTGCAGCATCGACCACCGCGTCCGGCGCACGGCCACGCCGTAGCTGCGCGAGTGCACGGGCATAGTCGTCGTCGAACTCGGGGTGCGGCTGGAGGCTGATCGCGGCGCCGTTGCGATAAAGGAGACCGGCGTTGGGCGTGAACTCGGAAGCGAGGATGACGTCCGCGTCGGCCGGCGGGGCGATGACCTGGTCCTGGTGGGAGCAGGCGACGGCGAGCGCGTCGGGCGCGGTGCCGAGGAGTGCGGGGCGTCGGCGCACGCCGTAGACGTGGCGGCCGAGGCCCCAGCCCTTCTCGGATTTGCGCACGTCGCCACCCAGCGCGTCGGCCATGATCTGGTGGCCAAAGCAGATGCCGATCGTCGGGGTGCGCGCGGCGTAGGCCGAGCGGATGAACTGGCGCAGCGGTTCGAGCCAGGGGAGGTCGTCGTAGACCCCGGCGGCGGAGCCGGTGATGAGGATAGCCTCTAGCCCGGCGGGATCGGGGAGCGGCGCCCCGTCGTGGGCGCGGACGGTGTCGTAGTCGAAAGCCGCGCCGGTGAGGTCGAACATGCGGCGGAACATGTCGGGGTATGGGCCGAAGCGGCCGGCGAGCGGCGCCGGCACATCGCCGGTCTGGATGATGGTCAGCTGCATGGTCGAAGCACCCCGGGAGACGGGGGAGATATCGCCATAGCGGCGGCGGTTTCAAGCCGTCAGGCCGCGCCTGCCTTGGTGCGATCGGCCGCCGGGTCTTCGAAGAGCTTGCGGACCTCTTCGGAGGGAACCGCCTTGCCGAAGAGGAAACCCTGGCCGAAGTCGCAGCCCATCGCCTTGAGGCGGTCGAACTGGCCGGGGTCCTCGATGCCCTCGGCGGTGGTGACGATGCCCAGGCCCCGGCCGAGGCCGATGATGGCGCGGACGATCTTTTCCTGCTTGTCGTCGCCCTCGAAGCTCGCAACGAAGCTGCGGTCGATCTTGATCTTGTCGAACTTGAGCTTGCTGAGCTGGGCAAGGCTCGAGTAGCCGGTGCCGAAGTCGTCGAGGGCGATGCTGATCCCGGCGCTGTGGAGCGTCTCGATCACCGCGGCGGCGGCCTCGAGATCGCGGACGAGCGCGGTCTCGGTGATCTCGATCTCCAGCCGGTTGGGCGGCAGGCCCGTCTCGCCCATGATCTGGACGATGCGCAGACCGAGGAGCTGGTCGGTAAGCTGCGTGGGCGAGATGTTGAACGCGAGCACGGTGTCGGACGGCCAGGTCATGGCGTCGAGGCAGGCCTGCCGGAGCAGCCGCTCGGACAAGAGCGTGATCAGCCCGGCGTCTTCGGCGAGCTCGATGAAGATGGTCGGGGGCACCATGCTGCCGTCGGGGGCGCGCCAGCGGGCGAGCGCCTCGAAGCCGCGGACGCGGCCGGTCTCGAGGTCGATCAGCGGCTGGTAGTTGGGGATGATCTCGTTGCGGGCAATGGCGCCGCGCAGGGCCGTCTCGGCGTCCGAGCGCTGCGCCAGCGCATCGGCCATCGAGCGGTCGAAGCGGCGCAGCGCGTTCCGGCCGTGACGCTTGGCCTCGTACATCGCGACGTCGGCGAAATGGGTGACCTCCGGCAGCCGCTCGGAGTCCTGGGGGTAGACCGACATGCCGACGCTGGCGCCGACCTGCACCTGGATGCCCGAAAGGGTCAGCGGCTCGTTGAGGCTGGTGATGATCTTTTCGCCCAGCGCCTTGTAGTCCCGGTCGAGCCGCTCGGTTGCAAAGACCGTGAACTCATCCCCGCCCATGCGGATGACGATGTCGTCGGGGAACAGCGCCTGCATCCGCCGCGCCGCCTCGACCAGCAGGTCGTTGCCGCCGTTATGGCCGACCAGGTCGTTCACGCGCTTGAAGCCGTCGAGATCGACCGCGTAGACGACGTAGGCGCGCCCGCGACCGCTCTCAACTTCGGAATAGAGCCGCTGAAGGTAGCGCCGATTGGGAAGGCGCGTCAGGATGTCGTGGTCGGCCAGCCAGGTGGTGTCGGCTTCCGCCTTGTGACGCAGCCGGACCTCGTCGCGCAGCTCGCGGTTGCGGCGCCAGGCATAGACGAAGCCGAGGAAGCCGCAGAGCAGCCCAGCGAGGATCAGCGCATCCAGCTTGAACTCCGGATGAGCTTCGGAAAAGCTCAGGATCACCGGCATCAGGTTGAGCTGAGCGGCGACGAACCAGAAGAACAGGCCGGCGGCTGCCAGAAGGATGCCGTCGCGACGAGCCGGGGTCGAGAAAATGCGGGGCATGTGAACCCTTTTGGGGTACGTTTCTGCCCGGAAGACTTGGCGCCGACCCGATAACGGAAGGTTAGCGCCGCGTCCGATCTCAGAACACGACTAATAATCGGCGACCAGACCCGCTCAAATGCGCGGGGTCCAAGACCTGCCTCAGGCGGCGGTCGGCTGGAACTTGAGCGACAGTCCGTTCATGCAGTAGCGCAGCCCAGTAGGCGGCGGGCCGTCGTTGAAGACGTGACCCAGATGCCCACCGCAGCGGCGGCAGTGAACCTCGTCACGCGTCATCCCCAGGCTGGTGTCGGTGCTGGTGACGACGGCGTTCTCGAGCGGCTGATAGAAGCTGGGCCAGCCGGTCCCGCTTTCGAACTTGGTTGCAGCATCAAAGAGCGGCAGGTCGCAGCCGGCGCAGAGAAACGTGCCGGGGCGGTGCTCGGCGAGCAGTGGTGAAGTGCCCGGATATTCGGTGCCCTGGTTACGCAGCACCTCGTAGGCCTGCGGCGAGAGGCGCTTGCGCCATTCCTCGTCCGTCAGAGTGAACTCGAAGTTGCCCTCGACGGCGCCCGCCGGCGTCATTCCACGGAGACCGAAGGCGAGCAGACCGGTGGCAGCGAGGGCAGTGCCCCCCATCAGCAGGCTACGGCGATTCAGAGCGGTCATCTCAATCTCCCACGATGTGCCGCCGCACCGGTCTTACGGCTGCTCTCGCCCGGTGCGGGGCTTGACGTGCAGCATAGAGTCATTGGGGGACGCTGCACGTCAAATGCACGTGTCAGTGCTGTGAGGCTCAGCTCTTGGGCAGCAGAACGTGGTCGACGACGTGGATCACGCCGTTGGACTGCATGACGTCGGCGATAGTCACGTTGGCGACGTTGCCGTTCTCGTCGGTCACGGTCACCTTGCCGCCATCGGCCTTGAGCGTCAGCTTGCAGCCGCCAACCGTATCCACAGTGGCGGAACCGCCGCCGTCCTGGACCATCTTGACGACGTCAGCAGCCGCAGCCTTGGCGGGAACGACGTGGCAGGCAAGGATCTTGGTGAGCTGATCCTTGTTCTCGGGCTTGAGCAGGGTCTCGACAGTGCCGGCCGGGAGCGCGTCAAAGGCGGCATTCACCGGGGCGAAAACGGTGAATGGACCTTCGCCCTTGAGGGTGTCCACCAGCCCGGCGGCCTGAACGGCGGCAACAAGCGTAGTGTGGTCCTTGGAGTTCACCGCGTTGTCGACGATGTCCTTGTCCTCGTACATGGCAGCGCCGCCGACCATGGGATTTTCGGCATAGGCGGCACCGGCAATGGCGGAGACGCCGAGCACGGCAGCAACGGCGAGGGTACGCAGAGAGGTCTTCATGTTTGGCATCCTTCCTATGGGGGGACCGCCGTTCTTGGTGGCGGTTCGGAAGGAGCTACGGAGCCGTTCAGCGTGAAGTTTCAGCTCTCGCGATTTTTTCTGAACTCAGATCGGAGTCGCAGTGCCGACGGCCACGATCGGCCCTTGAGCGACGCCTGTCGGCGAGCCGCCCTTCTGCTCGAGGGTAACGGCCAGCACCGTACCCGCCGCAATCTTCTCACGTGCCTGCGGGTCGAGCGGTATTTCGCGGCGGCCGTCCACCGGGACGACGCCCATCGAAACGGCGGGCTCGTTGCCGCGGATGTACCAGAGCTCGTAGTCCTTGTCGGCGATCTGCTCGCCGGACACGCCAACCAACCGCACGGCGCCGCTCGCGGTATCGTAGACGGCGACCCATGCGGCGCCGCTGCCCTCCTGGGGCTGAAGCGTCGCCACAAGCTGGGTGGCCGGGGCTGGTGGCACGGGGCGCGGCTGCACGAGGTTGAAGCCGATGGCGAGGATCGCGACGGCGGTCGCGAACGCAGCGAACCCGCGCCAGAGTGCAATGCTCTGGAACCAGTTGGGCGCATCCGTCCGGGCCGTCTGCTGGAAGAGCCTGGCATCGATGCGATTCCAAACAGTTGCAGGCGGGGGCACTTCGGCAAACTGATTGTCGAGGCTCGCGAGCTGCGCCTCTCAGACGCGGAGCTCGGCCGCGAGCAGAGGCTCGGTCTCGATGCGCCGCGCCAGGGCCGCCCGCTCGGCAGGTCCGAGCAGGCCGAGGACGTACTCGGCCACGAGGACCGAGTCCCCGCCGCTTTCCTCCCCGTGCTCGTTCTCGCCGGTCATGCGCTGAGGCACTCCCTGAGCTTGATCAGACTGCGGCGCAGCCAGGTGCGCATCGTGTTGAGCGGCACGGCGTACCTGGCCGCGAGCTCGTCGTAGCTGAAGCCATCGAGGTAGGCGCCCCGCACGGCCTCGGCACGGTCAGGCTCGAGCTGGGCGAGGCAGCCATCGATCCGCGATCGCTCGGAGGATTGCGCGGCCACCTGCTCGGGGTTGAGGCTGGGGTCGGCAACGTCGTAGGCGGCCTCGATATCCTCCGTACGCGGCCGGCGCGCGCGGACACGATCGATAGCGTAGTTGCGTGCGACGGCTACGAGCCAGCTGATCGGACTGAAGGCTCCGGGAACGTAGCGGTCCGCGCGCTGCCAGATGCGCACATAGACCTCCTGCAGCGCCTCTTCTGCTTCGGCGCGGTCCTTCAAGATACGGAGCAGGACACCGAACAGTTTCGCGCTGGTCCGGGCGTAAAGCAGCTTGAACGCGGCGCGGTCACGCAGAGCGCAGCGGCCGATCAGCTCGACGATGTCGTCTGTCGCCGCGGGCATGACCGCCTTCTAGCGCGCTCCGCACGCGCTGCCTATCCCTGGAGAGCACACGAATTCAGTGAAGGGTCACCACTCCGTTCACCGCGCGGAACTCGGCGGGCCGGATGAGGCGCGCGTGAGCGACGCGGACCGAATAGAGGGGGCCTTCGATTTCGCGCTGCCAGAAATCGAGGAAGCCGCGAAGAGTGGGAAACTCGGGGGCGAGGTCGTACTGCTGCCACACGAAGAGCTGCAGCATCGAAAGCTGGTCGGGCATGCGGTAGTGGATTTCGGCGGTAGTCAGGCCATAGCCGTCAAGCTGCTTGACGAAGTCAGGGTCGGGCATTGGAGGTCTCCGCGCCGCCCCGCTGATCGAAGCGGACGTGAAGAAGGCTAACCGAGTCAGCGGGTTGATGTGAAATCAGCAAACTACATCGGCGAGTGCCAGCAGGAAGGCCCAGAGTTGCCGGAGCCATCGCCTCGCAAATCCGTTTTCAGGTTCGGCGATAGGAGATAGAAGGACCCGCCATGAACGAGCTGCGTAAAATGCCAGACCCCGAGTCCTTCTACAGGGACGCCTCCATCCTCGCGCAGGCGCTGCCCTACATGCAGCGCTACGAGGGCAAGACCGTCGTGGTGAAGTACGGCGGCCATGCGATGGGCGATCCGGTGCTGCAGCAGGC
>JAEZBF010000146.1 GCA_023427545.1 Pseudomonadota bacterium | reverse complement strand
GGCCGGCCAGCACGGCGTCACGCCCGAGCGCTACGAAATCCTGCGCGAGCAGTTCGGCTACAACCTGCCGATCTGGCAGCAGTACGCCAACTATCTCTCCGCCGTGCTGCGCGGCGATTTCGGCGTCTCGATCGCCACCAAGCGGCCGGTGCTGACGGAGTTCTTCACGCTCTTTCCCGCGACCGTCGAGCTCGCGCTGGTCGCGATGATCTTCGCCGTTCTCCTCGGCATCCCCGCCGGCATCTTCGCCGCCGTCAAGCGCGGCTCCTGGGTCGACCAGCTGACCATGGGCACTGCCCTCGTCGGTTATTCCATGCCGATCTTCTGGTGGGGCCTGCTGCTCATCATCTTCTTTTCCGGCTATCTCGGCTGGACCCCGGTCTCCGGCCGCATCGCGCTCAACTTCTTCCTGCGCCCGATCACCGGCTTCATGCTGATCGACACGCTGCTCTACAAGAACTGGCCCGCCTTCGTGTCGGCGCTGCGCCACCTAATCCTGCCGGCCATCGTTCTCGGCACCATCCCGCTCGCGGTCATCGCCCGCCAGACCCGCTCGGCCATGCTCGAAGTGCTGGGCGAAGACTACGTGCGCACCGCCCAGGCCAAGGGCCTCAGCCGCTTCCGCGTCGTCAACGTCCATGCGCTGCGCAATGCGCTCATCCCCGTGGTGACGACGATCGGCCTCCAGGTCGGCCTGCTGGTCGCCGGCGCCATCCTCACCGAGACGATCTTTTCCTGGCCCGGCATCGGCAAGTGGATGATCGAGTCGATCAGCAAGCGCGACTACGTCGTCGTCCAGAGCGGCCTGCTGCTGATCGCTCTCATCGTCATGGCGGTCAACCTGCTGGTTGACCTGCTCTATGCCGTCATCAACCCGCGCATCCGGGTGCACTGATCATGACCGACCAACCCCTCACCCTGGGACCTGCCCCTGCGCGAACCGGCAGCGAGCGCTGGGCGGCGCTCGCCGAGTTCTGGCACTACTTCACCATGAACCGCGGCGCCGTCATCGGCCTCGCCGTGTTCCTTCTCCTCGTCTTCATCGCGATCTTCGCGCCCCTGCTGGCGCCTCACCTGCCCGAGCAGCAGTACCGCGACGCCATTCTGGTCCCCCCCGTCTGGGAGGAGGGCGGCAGCACCAGGTTCCTGCTCGGCACCGATCCGGTCGGCCGCGACATGCTCTCGCGCCTCATCCACGGCTCGCGCTACTCGCTCTTCATCGGACTCGTGGTGGTGACCGGCGCGCTCTTCATCGGCGTCATCCTCGGCGTCGTTGCCGGCTATTTCCGCGGCTGGGTCGATGCGCTGATCATGCGCATCATGGACGTGATCCTCGCCTTCCCGCCGCTGCTGCTGGCGCTGGTGCTGGTCGCGATCCTCGGCCCGGGCCTGTTCAATGCAATGCTCGCCATCGCGCTGGTGCTGCAGCCGCACTTCGCCCGCCTGACCCGCGCGGCGGTCATGGCAGAGAAGAACCGCGAGTATGTCGTCTCGGCCCGGCTGGCCGGCGCCGGTCACATCCGCCTCATGCTGGTGACCATCCTGCCCAATTGCCTGGGCCCGCTCATCGTCCAGGCGACGCTGAGCTTCTCCAACGCCATCCTCGAGGCCGCCGCGCTGGGCTTCCTCGGCATGGGCGCGCAGCCCCCGACGCCCGAGTGGGGCACCATGCTCGCCTCCGCCCGCGAGTTCATCCTCCGCGCCCCCTGGGTCGTGACCTTCCCCGGCCTCGCCATCCTCATCACCGTGCTTGCCATCAACCTGATCGGCGACGGCCTGCGCGACGCGCTCGCCCCCAAGCTCAAGCGGAGCTGAGCCGGATGCGCACCCTCGCCCTCGCCGCCGTTCTCGCTGCTTTTAGTGGCCACGCCCTCGCGCAGCAGCCGGACCTGCGCTCGGTCGATGGCCTCAAGAGCCTGCTGACCGGCATGGGCCACAGCGTCGTCGACGAAGCGGCCGACGACGGCCCGAACCTCGTCGTCGATGGCGGCAAGTGGTCGATCAGCCTTGCGGGCTGCACCGTTGGCGCCGGCTGCACCTACGGCGGCATCTATGCCCGCCAGAAGCTCGACAAGCCGCTCACCATGGACTGCGCGAACGAATGGAACGGCGCGCAGCAGTTCGGCGACATGTGGATCGATGGCGTCGGCGCGCCCTGGCTCACGGCAACGCTGATCCTCGCCGGCCACCCTGATCGCGACAACGTCGCCGCCTCCCTCGAGTGGTTCGACAGGCAGCTCATCCCCTTCAGCGCCCACGTGGCAGACTGCAGCACTTGGGGCGAGGAGAACCGCTGATGCCGCTCCTCGAGATCAGGAACCTCACCGTTTCCTTCGACACCTCCGTCGGCGAGTTCTTCGCCGTCAAGGGCATCGACCTCACGGTGGAGCCGCGAGAGGTGCTGGCGATCGTCGGCGAATCCGGCTCGGGCAAGTCGGTCGCCATGCTCTCGGTCATGGGGCTGCTGCCCTCGAGCGCCACGGTGAAGGCCGATGTGATGCGCTTCGAGGGCCACGATCTCCTCGCCATGAGCCCGGCGCAGCGGCGCCAGATCATCGGCAAGGACATCTCGATGATCTTTCAGGAGCCGATGGCCTCCCTGAACCCCTGCTTCACCATCGGCTTCCAGCTCGAGGAGGTGTTGCGCGAGCACACCGACCTCGATCGTGGCGCCCGCCGCCGCCGCGTCCTCGATCTGCTCCACGACGTCGGCATCACCGATGCCGAAGATCGTCTCGGCGCCTTCCCGCACCAGATGTCGGGCGGGCAGTGTCAGCGCGTCATGATCGCCATGGCCATCGCCTGCAACCCCAAGCTGCTGATCGCCGACGAGCCGACCACCGCGCTCGACGTCACCATCCAGAAACAGATCCTCGATCTGCTCATGCGCCTGCAGGCCGAGCACGGCATGGGGCTGATCCTCATCACCCACAACATCGGCGTCGTCGCCGAGACCGCCGACCGCGTCGTCGTCCAGTACAAGGGTCGCAAGATGGAGGAGGCGGACGTCCTCTCGCTCTTTACCGCGCCCAAGTCCGCCTATACGCGCGCGCTGCTCTCGGCGCTGCCCGAGAACGCGACCGGCGACCGCCTGCCGACCATCGGTGACTTCACCTTCGAGAGCGAGGACGCCTGATGCCGCGCGTCGTCCTCGAGGGTCGTGATCTGGTTCGCGACTACCACGCCTCCGGCGCCTTCGGCGCCCGCCGGACCGTCCACGCCCTCAAGGGCGTGAGCTTCACCGTCGCGCAGGGCAAGACGCTGGCGATCGTTGGCGAAAGCGGCAGCGGCAAGTCGACCCTCGCGCGCATCATCACCATGATCGATCCGCAGACCTCTGGCACGCTCCTGATCGACGGCAACGAGGTCGACATCCGCCGGCGTGGCGTCACCAGGGAAATGCGCCGCAAGGTACAGATCGTCTTCCAGAACCCCTACGGCTCGCTCAATCCGCGCCAGAAGATCGGCGACGTCCTTGGCGAGCCGCTGCTGCTCAATACCCGCTCCAGCGAGAACGAGCGGCGCGACAAGGCCATGGCCATGCTGAGGCGCGTCGGCCTCGGCCCCGAGCACTATAACCGCTACCCGCACATGTTCTCCGGCGGCCAGCGCCAGCGCATCGCCATCGCCCGAGCGCTGATGCTCAACCCCTCGCTGCTGGTCCTCGACGAGCCGGTCTCCGCCCTCGACCTCTCGGTCCAGGCGCATATCCTCAACCTCCTCGCCGACCTGCAGGACGAGTTCGGGCTGACCTACGTGTTCATCTCCCACGACCTCAGCGTCGTCCGCTACATCGCCGATGAAGTCATGGTGATGTACCTGGGCGAAGCCGTGGAGCAGGGCAGCCGCGAAGAGATCTTCGCTGACCCCCGCCACCCCTATACGCAGGCCCTCTTCGCCGCGACACCCCGAGCCGACGTCGAAAGCATCAAGGCCCGCCTCGCCCGCAAAGCCGCCGCCGCCGTCGCAGTCTAGGGCCCCTGGTCTGGTCCTCTCAGTCGGGCCTCCTTCTCCCCTGCGGGAAAAGGTGGCCCGCGCGTCAGCGCGAGACGGATGAGGGGTACCTCTCCACGAATCCAGCCTTGGCGCCCGAACCTCCTGGTTCGACAATCCCACCACGAGGTCCTCAGCCCTCATGGTGAGCTCCAGTAGCCTCATGGTGAGCTCCAGTAGCCCTCATGGTGAGCTTGACGAACCACGAGGGCGTGCCCCCACGCCCCCCAGTAGCC
>JAEZBF010000141.1 GCA_023427545.1 Pseudomonadota bacterium | reverse complement strand
GGCCGGTGGGGCCAGCGGGGGAGTAGAGCTTGTCGATGCAGATTTCGGAGCGGTGCGTGTTCCCGGTCACGTCGGTGAGCAGATTGCGGAACAGCCGGTCGACGACCCAGGGCAGGGGCTGCTCGTTTGGCGGTGGCGGGACCTGGCTGAGCGCGATCTCCAGTTCGTAGAGGCTGTCGTGGCGGGCCTCGTCAATGCGCGGCGCCTGCGAGGTGGGGCCGATGAACAGCCCCGAAAACAGGTAGCTGAGCGAGGGATGGCGCTGCCAGTGTAGGACGAAGCTCTTGAGCAGGTCCGGCCGGCGCAGGAAGGGGCTATCGGCAGGCGAGACGCCCCGACGACGACGTGGTTGCCGCCGCCGGTGCCGGTGTGCCGCCCGTCGATCATGAACTTGTCGGCGCCGAGCCGGCTCTGGCGCGCCTCCTCGTAAACCGCGGTAGTGGTCGCGACGCACTCCTCCCAACGCGCTGCGGGGTGGATGTTGACCTCGATCACGCCGGGGTCGGGCGCAACGCGGATGACGTTGAGGCGGTGGTCCTGCGGCGGTGCATAGCCCTCGATGGTCACTGGCAGGCCAATCTGCCGGGCCGCCGTTTCCGCCGCTGTCATAAGCTCTAACCAGTCCTCGAGCCGCTTGACCGGGGGCAGGAAGACGCAGAGCCGGCCGTCGCGGACTTCCACCGCAATAGCGGTGCGGACTTCGCCCTCGATCTCGCTGATCTGCTGTTCGCTGCGCTCCTGCTGGATCGTCGGATCGGCAGTGAAGGATGCGGCGGGTTGGGTGTGCTGCGCCTTCTCCAGCAGCGCCTCCGGCTCAGGGAGGGGGCCGCGCGGTGCGAGCGGGTCAATCGGAACGATGTGCGGGTAGCGCGTTGCCGGGATGTGCTTGAGCGAGTTGAGCGGCAGGCGGTAGCCGGCGGGCGAATCGCCGGGGGCGAGGAAGAGCTTGCCCCGTCGGGTCTTCCACTTCTCGCTGACCCAGCGGCTCTGTGCGGCGATGGCGTTCCAGCGCTGCACCGGCAGCACGTACCCCGTGGGGTTGGTCAGGCCACGCTCGAAGACCCGCGCCATGCGCGAGCGCGCTTCGGGGTCGGCGAGCTCGGAATTGCTGGGATCGACGTTGTCGGGCAGCCTCGCCTCCTTGAGCAGCCACTCGCCGGGGTCTTCGTAGGCCGCGTCAATGGTGTCTGAACCCAGTCCGAGGTTCCCGGCCACGGCGCCGAGAAGCCGCTGCGCGTCCTCGGGCTTGGCCGACGTCTGCTCGCCTTCCCGCGCGATCAGGCTGGGGTCGTTCCAGATCGGCTTGCCGTCACGGCGCCAGTACAGCGAGAACGTCCATCGGGGCAGCGTCTCTCCGGGATACCACTTGCCCTGCCCGTAGTGCAGCACGCCGCCGGGCGCGAAGCGGTCGCGGAGGCGGCGGATCAGGGCATCGGCCTTCTCGCGTTTGGTGGGGCCGACGGCGTCGGTGTTCCACTCGGGGCTTTCGAAGTCGTCGATGGAGACGAAGGTGGGCTCACCGCCCATGGTCAGCCGAACGTCGTTGGCGGCGAGCTCCTCGTCGACCTTGTGGCCCAGCGCGTCGAGCCGCTGCCAGGCTTCGTCCGAGAACGGCTTGGTGATCCGAGGATGTTCGGCGATCCGGGTCACCTTCATGTCGAAGGCGAAGTCGACGTTGGCAAAGCTCGCGTAGCCGGTGATCGGCGCGGCGTTGCGGTAGTGTGGGGTCGCGGCGAGCGGGACGTGGCTCTCGCCGGTCAGCAGCCCGGAAGTGGGGTCCAGCCCGATCCAGCCGGCGCCGGGCAGGTAGACCTCGCACCAGGCGTGGAGATCGGTGAAATCATGATCGGTGCCGGGCGGACCATCCAGCGAGACGAGGTCGGGCTTGAGCTGGATGAGGTAGCCGGAGACAAACCGGGCTGCGATACCGAGGTGCCGCATGATCTGGACCAGCAGCCAGCTCGAATCGCGGCAGCTGCCCTGGCGCTTCTCCAGCGTCTCGTCGGGCCCGTAGACGCCCGACTCCAGGCGCACGATATAGCCGACCTCGCGCTGCACCCGGGAGTTGAGGCCGGTGACGAAGGTGACCGTGTTAGTGAGGTCGCGAGGGAAGCTGGCGAGAAATTGCGTCAGCCGCGGTCCTGCCGGTTCCGGCTTGAGGTAGATCGAGAGATCGTCGCGAAGCGCCTCGGGATAGGCGAAGGGCCAGTTCTCCGCCTCCTCTTCGACGAAGAAGTCGAAGGGGTTGTAGACGGTCATGTCGGCAACGAGATCGACCTCGATCTTGAGCTCGGTCACCGGCTCGGGGAATACGAAGCGGCTGAGGTAGTTGCCGTAAGGGTCCTGCTGGACGTTCACGAAGTGCTTGTCGGGAAGGACCTTGAGCGAATGGCTCAGCACCTTGGTCTTGCTGTGCGGCGCCGGCCGCAGGCGGATCACCTGCGGCTGCAGAATCACCGGGCGATCGTAACGGTAGTGGGTGAGGTGATAGACGGCGGCTTTGATCGACATGCGAAAGCGGCGCTCACTCTACCCACAAAGGCTTCCCGTGCGGGAACTTAGCACGGAACTTATGGCTGCCTAGCGCTCACTCCTCGTTGTCCTGCGCCTCGAGGAATTGCTCGATTTCGTCGAGATCGGCGCTGAACTCATAAACGGCATTGCCGTAAACGATCGCGCCGCTCTCGTCATCGCGCAGCATATAGCCGCCGTGCGCGTCGATCCGGGGATTCCGCTTCTGCGCAACCAGCAGGCTGAGCCCGCGCCGCTGCGCTACCCGCCGTATCCGCCGCTCGATTGCCGTGGTGCTGTTCGCCCTGCTGCTCATGCATGCTCCTCTAGCTTGCCGCCGTTCCGAGCTCCAGCGGCACACCACACGTGGCCGCTTGGCGGGTGCAAACCCGCAAGGTAAGCTGCTTGCGGCAGCGCGACCTGGCGGCCGCGCCAGTCAATGGGGGCTCGATCTTGCTTATACGCGACTTGGGGTTGATGGCGGCTGCTGTCTACGAGGCGGCCGGTGCGGACCTTGTGCCGGGTGCATCCAGGATCGACCGGCAGGAGGCCGCCGGCAGCCGCTGGGACGCTTTCCAGGCTGCGGCTTACACCATGAGTGGCAAGCTCGTCGTGGTCTTTCGCGGCACCAGCAGTCTTGGCGACGGGATCACCGACGTTGCGCTCGGGCTGGGCATGAACAGCGCCTACTACGAGCAGGGCGAGGCGTTCGTCGCCAAGCAGGGCGCAGGCGACATCGTCCTTTGCGGCCACTCGCTCGGCGGCGCGATCGCGCAGGTCGTCGGAAATCGGATGGGCCTGCCGATCGTCACCTTCAACGCTCCCGGAGTTGCGGTTGTCGCTTCGCGCAATATCGCCAGCGCGACTTCTGTGGGTACTGCGGTTCGCGTCGGCGGCATGCTGGCCAGCGCCGTGGTGCGGCCGGGGCAGGCCTGGAAGGATGTAAAGGCCACCTTCCGCCAAGTCCGCGGGCTCAACATCTGCCTGATGGCCGACGCGGTGAGCCGGATCGGCGTGCACTACGGCAAGGTGGAGCGCATCCCCGGCACGTCGATGAACCCAAAGACCGAGCACGGCATCGCCACCGTCAACGCGGTGCTGAAGAAGCACCCGCTGGGCAGCCGGCGCGTCGACTTCTAGTCCGTGCCGGCGCGGCCGGTCGGACGCGCCACCTTTCCGCTTGCCTTTCCTGCCACGTTGCAATGAATGCCGCTGAACGGCGGGAGACACTCCATGGCATTGACGATCGCGCAGCGGCTGGAACGCATTCGGGTCCGGCTCGATGAGCTGTTCTACTGGCGCGAGCGCGAGGCGGTGCCGGTCGCGGGCTGGACCTTCGATGGCGACCCGATTGCCGTCGGCGATCCCTGGCCGCACCGCAAGGGTAGCGTCGCTTTCGCCGCGCGGGCCGAAGCGCCCCAGCAC
>JAEZBF010000056.1 GCA_023427545.1 Pseudomonadota bacterium | reverse complement strand
GGCCTCCAGCGCTGCGGCCTCGGCTTCGGCGCGGGTGCGCTCGGCATCGGCGCGCGCGGCGGCCTCGCGGATTTCGCGGCGGCGCGCGTCTTCCTAGGCGCGGCGGGCTTCCTCCGCAGCAGCGCGCGCCGGATCTTCGGCCTGGCGCATGCCGGCCTCACGAAGAGCGCGCATGCGCGCATCGTTTTCGGTCGCGGACAGGCCCATCGGCTGCCGGGAGCCGGGCTGGGAGGAACGCAGCTGCACGCGCGGCGACGACGACTGCTGTGTCGGCGACTGCGGCGTGAGCGGGCGCGTCGCCGGACCATTGCCGACCGGAGCACCGGGTCCGCCAACACGGCGGGTGCGCTTTTCGACGACCACGGTGCGCGAGCTGCGCGACATGCCCGGACGGTTCCCCAGGTGAGGGGCGCCCTTGAGCGTCAGCGTCTTCTTGCCGGCGCCGGCATCGTTGGTCTTGTCGTCGTTATCAGCCATGTAACTTCTATGTCTCTGATCGTTCATGCGTTGCCGCAAAGCCGGGGGTCCGGCCCGGCACAGCGGGGGTCTATATCGGGTCTTTCGGAGCAATGAAACGGGCCAAACGAAGGGCCCGTGCCAAAGCCGATTGGGCTGCCGCCCCTTTGGTGAGGGCAGCATGTATCACATTATCGAGCCCAAGTGCTAAGCCCAATTGGGCCGAGCTGAGCAATTCAAAATGGGGTGTCTGCCCCTCGATTCCAAGTCCCCGAAGCAACGCCACCATCTTGTTTCTGCCATCGGCAGCGGCGTCGCTGGCGGAAAGAAGCGCAATCGCGTCTCCCGCTCGCAGGGTCTTTTCCACGCGCGTGGCACCGGTCGCGATCTGCCCCGCCTTGCGGGCCAGGCCCAGCGCGCCGAGCAGGCGTTGCTCGAGGTGGTGCCGGGTCAACTCGGGCAGGTCGTCGGGTACCTTGACCTGTGTCTTTAGGCTGCGCGCGAACGCCTTCTTGCGTTCGGCCTCGGCCACGGCGGCTGCCGTCGCCGTCACCCAGACGCCGCGGCCATCAGCCTTGGCATCGACATCGGGCCAGAGCTCGCCATCGGGCGAGACGACGAAGCGGATGAGCTCCGCCGCCGGCCTGACCTCACGAGTCAGGCAGCACTGGCGTTCGAGGTCGTCCTTGCGGGGCACCGGGCGAGGTTCGCCCGCATTATGCGGGCGCTCCTTCCTGCATGTCCTCGGCGGCGGGTTGGGGCGCGAGGTCTTCCTCGGTGACCCAGCCGGCCTTGAGGCGGGCCTGCATGATCATGTCCTCGGCCTCCTCACGGGAGATGGGGAAGTCCTTGAACGCACCGTCGAAGCGCTTGGCCTCGCCGTCCTTGCGCTCGACCCAGCCGACCAGGTCGTCGGCGGCGCAGCCGGCGAAGTCCTCGAGGGTCTTGATGCCGTCCTTGCCGAGCGCCACCAGCATGGCGGCATTCAGCCCGGGCACATCGTAGAGGTCGTCGTCGACGCCGAGCTGCTTGCGCTCCTCGTCGTTCGCAGCCTCGATCGCAGCGAGATGGTCCTGCGCACGGCGCTGGATCTCGGCCGCCGTCTCATCGTCGAAGCCCTGGAGCGAGGCGATTTCGCCAACGTCGATATAGGCGAGCTCCTCGACCGAGGAGAAGCCCTCGGAGGCCAGCAGTTGGGCCACCATCTCGTCGACGTCGAGCGCGGAGGTAAAGAGCGCCGAACGCTCCGTGAACTCCTTCTGGCGACGCTCCGATTCCTCCTGCTCGGTGAGGATGTCGATGTCCCAGCCGATCAGCTGGCTTGCAAGCCGCACATTCTGGCCGCGACGGCCGATGGCGAGCGAAAGCTGCTCATCGGGCACCACGACTTCGATGCGCTCGGCCTGCTCGTCGAGCACGACCTTGGCGACATCAGCCGGCTGCAGCGCGGAGACCACGAGGTCGGCGATATTGTCGGTCCAGGGGATGATGTCGATTTTTTCGCCCTGCAGTTCGCCGACCACGGCCTGGACGCGCGAACCACGCATGCCGACGCAGGCGCCCACCGGATCGATCGAGCTGTCGTTGCTGGTCACCGCGATCTTGGCGCGGCTGCCCGGATCGCGGGCGATCGAGCGGATGGTGATGATGCCGTCGTAGATCTCCGGCACTTCCTGCATGAACAGCTTGGCCATGAACTGCGGGTGCGTGCGCGACAGGAATATCTGCGGCCCGCGCTGCTCGCGGCGGACGTCGTAGATGTAGGCGCGGACGCGATCGCCGTAGCGGTAGGTCTCGCGCGGGATCAGCTCGTCGCGGCGGATGATCGCCTCGCCGCGGCCGAGATCGACGATCACGTTGCCGTACTCGACACGCTTGACCGAGCCATTCACGATTTCGCCGATGCGGTTGATGTACTCGTCGTACATCCGCTCGCGCTCGGCATCGCGCACCTTCTGGACGATCACCTGCTTGGCCGACTGTGCGGCGATGCGGGAGAAATCGATAGGCGGCAGCGGCTCGGCGATGAAGTCGCCCAGCTTGGCGTTGGGCTCCTTCTGCTGCGCGTGCTTGAGGCCGATCTGCCGGGCCGGCTCCTCGACGTTCTCCACCACTTCGAGCAGCCGGGTCGTCTTGGTCTCGCCGGTGCGCGGGTTGATCTCGACGCGGAGCTCGGTCTCGGCGCCATAGCGGGACTTGGCCGCCTTCTCCATGGCGTCCTGCATGCTCTCGATCACGATCAGACGGTCGATGTTCTTTTCGCGCGCGACCGCATCGGCGATCTGCAACAGTTCCAGCCGGTTGGCGGAAACGGCCATTACTCTATCTCCTCAGTCTCATCGTCCGTGACTTCCACGGTCTCGATATCTTCATCGTCGGTGGAGTCCTCTTGCAGCTCGGGAGCCATCTGGAGGAGCTTGTCGGTCATCACCAGCTTGGCTTCCGCCAGCATGGTGAGGGGCAGCTTGTGGTCGGGGTCGGTACCGGCCGGTGCGTCGGGCAGCCGGATGGTCACCGTATCGGCATCGGCGGCGACGATCTCGCCGCGGAAGCGCTTGCGCCCGTCCAGCATTTCGCCGAGCTCGATACGCGCCTCATGCCCGATGAAGCGGGCGAAATCACGGGCGCGCACCAGCGGCCGGTCAATGCCGGGCGAGCTGACCTCGAGGTGGTATTCGCGGTCGATCGGGTCCTCGACGTCGAGCACCGGCGAGAGGTCCTTGCTCAGGCGCTCGCAGTCGCTGATCGAGAAGCGGCCGGTCTTGTCCTCCGCCATAATCTGCAGCGTGCAGCCGTTCTCGGCGGTAATCTTCACCCGCACGAGGGAATAGCCAAGGTCGTTGGCGACCGGCTCGACGATCGCCGCGATGCGGCGCTCGAGGCCAGTCTCCTTGATGTGGCGGGGTTCGTTGAGGTCGAAGTCCATCGGTCCGCGAGGTAATAAAAAAGAGCGGGGCCGGTTGGCACCCACTCTCCAAGAGAGCCAGTGATGTTGAGAGCTATATAGTCCTGCTCTCGGTCTGGCGCAAGACGTCAGAACTGAACGCCGGCCGCCCGAAGCCCGCTCTCGACTTCCGCCATCGCGATCGCGCCGGGTTTGAGCTTCTCGCGAACGAGACGGGCGCCCAGCCGGGTGAACCAGGCATTGGCCGGCGTCGGCACGCCATGCAGGCGCCCCATCAGCACGATCTCGCCATTGAGATAGTCGGTCTCGATTGATCCGGTGCCGCGGGCAAGGCTCTGGCTCGAGGAATCGCCGCCCCGCTCGGCGCCCGCGATCTCGCCCATCTCCATGATGCCGGGCCGGCGCGGATCGTTCGCGCCGATCGGCATCCATTCGATGCCCGCCGCGCGGTATACGGCCTCGCCCTCGGCCATGAGGATCGCGTTGATGCGGCCGAGATCGGCGTCGGGCCCGAGGGCAGCGCGGACGACGTTACCCTGGTTCTCCAGCAGCTTGCCGTACTTGCTCTGCATGATCTCTTCGAGAACGAACGCCTTGAACTCGGCGGCATCGAGCGCATCCGCGATGGCGCGCGCGGTGTCGTCCGCACCCTTGGGATAGCGGCCGATATCGAACATGCCGCGCTTGGGCACGGCGTGGCAGAGCACTTCGCCGGGCGTGGTGTAGCTGCCCGGCACCATGACGGTCATCCCGTAGACCTGGGGAAAGAGCCGCAGCGCCATACGCTCGTTGTCGACGCCATTCTGGCCGCAAACGATCGCCTGCCGCTCGACGCCGGCGTCGCGCAACGCAAGCAGCGCCTCCCAGGTATCCTGAGACTTCATCGTCAACAGCACGACGTCGTCATTCTGCCAGCTCACCTCGGCGGGGCTGCCGCAAACCTCCAGCCGCACTCGCTCATCGATCAGCGGCGTGCGCAGCCGCAGGCCATCGCCCCTGATCGCCTCCAGCATCCTGCCGCGCGCGATGCCGACGACTTCGCGGCCAGCGAGCGCCAGCGAAGCTGCAACCGTGCCGCCGATCGCGCCGACGCCGTAGACGATGAACCGCATGCCCCCGCTCCCTAGGTCCGCCTGAACGTGAAGTAAAAGCTCACGAGCCGGCCTTCGTTGCGCGCTTTTTCCTCGTAGCGGGTCGGAACCCAGCCGGGGAACGGCTCGTGCCAGCTGCCGGGCCGCCCGGCCTCGAAGCGAAAGCGCGGCTCGCGCACGATGTGGGCGAGCGTCCAGTTGGCGTAGTCCTCGATGTCGGTCGCAAACTGGAAAACGCCGCCCGGCCTGATCACACGCGCCAGTTCGTCCAGCGTCGCCGGCGAAACGAACCGCCGCTTGTGATGCCGGCTCTTCGGCCAGGGGTCGGGATAGAGCAGGAAGACGGTGTCGAGCACCGCGTCGGGCAGCTTCTGCAGCAGCTTCAATGCATCGTCGGTGTAGAGCCGGACGTTCTCCAGGCCCTCGGCGTCGATCGCCTGCACGAGCTTGGCGATGCCGCCCGAGAACACCTCGGCGCCGATGAAGCCCGTGCGGGGGTGGAGCAATGCCTTCCGCGCCAGATGCTCGCCCCCGCCGTAACCGATCTCGAGCATGATGCGCTCGGCGCCGGGGAAAAGCTCGCGCGGATCGAGCTCGCCGTCGGGGAGCTCGATTACCAGCCGCGGCAGAACTTCGCGGAAGAGCTGGTCCTGCCCGCGATGCAGCCGCTTGCCGGAGCGCCGGCCAAAGAAGGCGCGCGGCTCCCCGGCAACGGTGAGTGGTGGAGGTTTGGCCAGCCTAGGCTGCCTTCACCGCCGCTTTGAGCGCGGGCACGAGGTCGGTCCGCTCCCAGCTGAAGCTGCCGTCGCGGCCCGGCTTGCGGCCGAAGTGGCCGTAGGAGCTGGTCTTGGCATAGATCGGCTTGTTGAGCCCGAGATGGGTACGGATGCCGCGCGGCGAAAGGTCGAGCACCTGGGCGAGAGCCTTCTCGAGCTTGGCCTCCTCGACTTTGCCGGTCCCGTGCAGGTCGACATAGATCGAGAGCGGCTGGGCAACTCCGATGGCATAGCTGAGCTGGATCGTGGCGCGATCGGCGAGATTGGCCGCGACGATGTTCTTGGCGAGGTAGCGCGCCACATAGGCAGCCGAGCGGTCGACCTTGGTCGGGTCCTTGCCCGAGAAGGCGCCGCCGCCATGCGGGGCCGCACCACCATAGGTGTCGACGATGATCTTGCGGCCGGTGAGGCCCGCGTCGCCATCGGGGCCGCCGATGACGAAGGCGCCGGTTGGGTTGACGTACCAGACGCAGTCCTTGGCGATCGGCAGGTCGCCGAGCGCATCGCGGATATAGGGCTCGACGATCTTGCGCACGTCCGAGGAGGTGAGCTTGGGGTCGAGATGCTGGGTCGAAAGCACGATCTGGGTCACCGCGGCCGGTCTGCCGTCTTCGTAGCGGACAGTGACCTGGCTCTTGGCATCGGGGCCTAGAATGCCGGCCTTGCCGTTGCGGCGCGCCGCAGCGAGGTTCTCGAGAATCTTGTGGGCGTAGTAGATCGGCGCCGGCATCAGCTCGCGGGTTTCGCGGCAGGCGTAGCCGAACATGATGCCCTGGTCGCCAGCCCCCTCATCCTTATTGCCCTTGGAATCGACGCCCTGGGCGATGTCGGCCGACTGGCCGTGCAACAGGACGTCGATCTTGGCCTTCTTCCAGTGGAAACCGGCCTGCTCGTAACCGATCGCCTTGATCGCCTTGCGCGCGGCGGTGCGGAACTTGGCGGGGTTGATGATCGGCGACCCGGCGGCGTCGCGCAGCACCGAGCCGTCCTTGTCCTTTTTGAGCAGCGTTTCGGGAACGCGCACTTCGCCGGCGATGACGACGCGATTCGTCGTCGCCAGCGTCTCGCAGGCGATGCGCACCTGCGCGGGGTCCATTCCGGTCTTCTTCGCTTCCCGGAAAACCAGATCGACGATCTCGTCGGAGATACGATCGCAGACCTTGTCCGGGTGCCCCTCGGACACGGATTCAGACGTGAAGAAGTACGATGCGCGCGCCACCTGGTGCCCCCCGGATTTCTGCTTAGCTGCCCCAAAATGGGCAATTCGGCGCGGTTTTCGCAGGGTAACGAGGTACGGTCAAGCGGGATATAAAGAAATCTTGATATGCGGAGGGAGCGTTGCGGGGAAAGCTCATGCCCGTTTGCGCACGGGGCGCGTACGGGTCGCAATTCCCACCGCAATCGCGATCAGGGCAGCCGCCAGAGCAGGCCAGTTTCCGAACCGGTCGAACACCGTCAGGTCGAGCTTTTGGGCCGGCACGACGTCGAGCACGTCGCGCTGCTGCTCGGGAAGACGTGCGGTGATGCGGCCGAGCGGGTCGACCAGCATCGTAACCCCCGTGTTGCCCACGCGGACCATCGGCAAGCCGCTTTCCACCGAGCGCAGTCGCGCATGGTGCGCGTGCTGCGCCGGGCCGATCGAACCGTCGAACCAGGCGTCGTTGGTGATGTTGAGGATGAACTGGGCAGCCGCCGGATCGGCGCCGAGGTCGCCGGGGAACACCGCCTCGTAGCAGATCAGCGCAATGAACGCCGGCACATCCGGCGGCGCCATCAGGCGCCGGCCATCGCCGGGCGCCCAGCCATTCGTGCCGGGCACCAGCTGGCGGATGCCGAAGAGACGGAAGACGTCCGCCAGCGGCAGGTACTCGCCGAAGGGCACGAGGTGGGACTTGTCGTAGCTCGCAACGATCTCTCCATCCGTGTCGATGGCAAGGATCGAGTTGAAGCCCGGCGAATCTCCCTTGGTCCCACCCACGCTGTCCCAGCTCTCGCGCGGCGCGCCCGTCAGCAGGGTCGTCTCAGGCGGCAGCATGCGCGCGATGCGGGCGAGGGCCGGTGGATACTGGGAGAGAAAGAACGGGAAGACCGATTCCGGCCAGACCAGCTGTGTGATACCCGCCAGCCCCTTGTTGTCCGGCCCGGTCTGCGTCTGCGACAGGCTGATCAGCCCGTCCATGATGGTAGCCGGGTCGGCGCGCGACCAGTCCTCGTGCTCGTAGATCGCCGGCTGCACCAGACGCATCTTCATGTCGGTGCGCTCGGCCACCGCAGTATTGGCGAGCCGGTAACCGCCATAGCCAACCTGGGCCGCAATAACGACCACCGTGCCGAAGAACGGCACCAGCCGCCGCGTCAGGGTGCGCCCATCCGCCGGCCAGATCAGGGCCGGGGTCGCGCTCAGCAAGGCAGCGAGGAAGGTGAGGCCATAGACGCCAACGATCGAGGCGAGCTGGCTCATCTGGTCGTTCGCGGTCAGCGCGTAGCCGAGGAGGTCGAAGGGAAAGCCGGAAAAGAGGTGGCCGCGCGCCAGCTCGGCGAGCGTGAGCAGGCCGGCGAAGGCGACGATTCGCCAGGGACCGTCCGACCAGCAGAGGTGGGCAAACGCACTCGCAAAGGCCCAGAACAGGGCCAGGAGCGCGGCAAGCGCGATCACCGCCAGCGGGGCCAGCGCGACGAAGCCGCCGCCCTCGAGCAGGAAGGCGGCGCCGATCCAGTGCAGGGCAACAGTGAAGTAGCCCAGGCCGAAGGCAAAGCCGATGGTGAAAGCAGGGCCGAAGACGCGCCCCAGACCGGTACGTCGTTCCGCGCCATCGAGAGCCCAGATCCAGATCGGAAAAGCGATGAACAGCGCCGGCAGCAGGAAGAGCGGCGGCACCGACACGCCTGCCACCGAGCCCGCCACAAGCAGCATGAGGAAGCGCCGCCAGCCGTAGGCGAGCATCGCGCTCTCGGCGATCCAGGTCACGGCGCGGGGCTCTGCGAATCAGCCATCCGGGGCACGGTCGCCGGATGGGGGTGGCGGGTCAAGTTGCTGAGCGCATCAGCGCCCCAGGCACCATACCCTCGGCAGACCCCTTGGTGAGCAAGTGACCAAGAGGGGCGCTGGCCCCCTACTCCGCCGCCGTCTGCTGCTCGTCCGTCGTGGCGGCGCTGCCCGAGCGCTTCCGCCTGGCCGGGCGGGTGATGCGCTTGATCTTGAGGCGCTTGATCGAGCGGGCGTCGGACTGCAGGACCTCGACCTCGAAGTCCTTGATCGCCGTGACCTTCTCGCCCTTGACCGGGACGTGGCCGACCAGGTCGAAGATCAGGCCGCCGATCGTATCCACGTCCTCGGCGTACTCACCGGGATCGAAGTCGGAGCCCACCACCTCGAAAACCTCGCTGAGCTCTGCCCGGGCGCTCGCGATGTAAGTGTTGGCATCGACCTTTCGAACCAGGGCGGCCTCGAGCTCGTCGTGCTCGTCCTCGATCTCGCCGACAACCGCCTCAAGCAGGTCCTCGATGGTTACCAGGCCATCGGTGCCGCCATACTCATCGACCACGATCGCCATGTGCACCCGCGCCGTCTGCATCGACTGCAGCAGGTCGCCCACTGGCATGGAGGGGGGAACGAACAATACCGTGCGGATGAAATCGAGCTTGCCGATCCTGGTCCGCAGCGCGCTGGAAAGGAGCCGCACAGGCTGTTCCTTGCCTTCTTCGATGGGGACCGGCTCGGTGATGCGCCGCAGAGCGTCCTTGACGTGTACGAAGCCGACGATCTCGTCGAGGTTGTCGTCGTAGATCGGCAGCCGCGAATGACCCGAGGACCGGAAGCGGCCGACCAGTTCGCCGAGCGTCTCGCTCGCCTCGACCGCCTGGATGTCGGCGCGCGGCACCATGACGTCGTCGACGCGCTTGTCGCCGAGCTTCAGGACGTTCTGCAGGATGGTCCGCTCGGAAGCGGTGAAATCGGAGGTTTCGCCATTCCCGTCGGCCTCGAGCGCTTCCTCGAGGTCGTCGCGAATGGACACCGTGCGGAGCGCCATGAGCGTCTTGAGGCGCTGCCAGAAGGAGGCCCCCCGCGACGCAGCGGGGGCGGTGGTAGAGGGAGGCTCGCCGTTCTCGGTCGAGTGCTGGGCAGTTCGGCTGTCGTCGTTGCTCATTGTCATATGCCGCGCGTGGCGGAGGGGTCCTTCGTTGTGCCGATCGGCTCGGCGGGGTCTTCGGCATAGGGATCGCCGATGCCGAGAGAAGCGAGAATCTGGGTCTCGAGGCTCTCCATGGCAAGAGCCTCGTCATCGGCGATGTGATCATAGCCAAGGATGTGGAGAAATCCATGGACCACGAGATGGGTGAAGTGATCGGTGAAGCTGACACCCTGCTCCCGGGCTTCGCGCTCCAGCGTCTCGCGGGCGAGCACGATGTCCCCGAGCAGCCCCGCCACCGGCGCCATTGGTTCGATCTGCGGGAACGAGAGCACGTTCGTCGGCTTGTCTATGCCCCGCCAGGCGGCATTGAGCTCCTGCTGTTCGGCATCGTCCGTCAGGACGATACTGAGCTCCGCCGCGCCCACCACCTTGGCGCCGGACTGCCGCAAGGCCGCGAGCACCGCAGTCTCGGCGAGCGGCTCCAGCCCCTCCGGCCAGCCGTCGTCGTTGCGCGAGAACGCGATCTCGAGCGGAATTTTCGGGTCGGCGCTCAGCGGTGCCGACTCTCTTCGGCCGCCGCCTTGCGCACGCCTTCGGCCTCGTAGGCGCGGACGATCCGCGCCACCAGCGCGTGCCGGACCACGTCCCGGTCGCCGAAGCGCGAGACGTGCACCCCCTCGACCCCATCGAGCAGCGCAACCGCCTCGACCAGGCCCGAGCGCTCGCCGCGCGGCAGGTCGATCTGCGTCGGGTCGCCGGTGACGATCATCTTACTGTTCTCGCCCAGACGGGTGAGGAACATCTTCATCTGCATCGAGGTGGTATTCTGCGCCTCGTCGAGGATGACGACCGCATTGGAGAGCGTGCGGCCGCGCATGAAGGCCAGCGGGGCGACTTCGATGATGCCCGATGTGATGCAGCGCTCGACATGTTCGGAGCGCATCATGTCGTAGAGCGCGTCGTAGAGCGGGCGAAGGTAGGGGTCGACCTTCTCCTTCATGTCGCCGGGCAGGAAGCCGAGGCGTTCGCCGGCCTCCACCGCCGGGCGCGAGAGGATGATGCGGTTGATGTCGCCGCGCTCGAGGAGCGATGCGGCATGCGCCACCGCGAGATAGGTCTTGCCGGTGCCCGCCGGCCCGATGCCGAAGACCAGCTCGGCGCGGTCCATGGCGCGCATATAGGCGTCCTGCGCCGGCGTCCGGGCCACGATCGTCGCCTTGCGCGTCGCGATCTGGGCCATCCGCACCTTGCCCTTCTTTTCGAGCGTGGGGAGCGTGAGCTGGCTGTCCTCGGTCTCGATCATGCGGATCACCGCATCGACATTGGCGACATCGACCGGCCGGCCCTCCTCGAGCGCGGCGTAGAGCGATTCGAGCACCCGGCGCGCCTGGTCGACCGCGCTCGCGGCGCCGGTCAGCATGACGTGGTTGCCGCGCGGGGTCGCCTCCACACCCAGCCGCTGCTCGATCAGCGCGAGGTGCTGGTCGAAGTCGCCATAAAGCTGTGCCGCAAGTCGATTGTCTTCAAAGGCGAGTTCGAGGCGCGAGGAAAGGGCGGTTTCACTGCCGGGGGTCATATGCCTGGTCAACGCTCGCGTTCTGCTCCCGTGCGGCCCGGTAGATCAGGCCGGTAATGCGACTGACTCAACAACGCTAGCAGACTTGCGTTCCGCCGCGGCGACAATCTCGCCGGAAAGCGAATTATTCCCCACCGCGATGATGCGCACCTGCTGCACCGTGCCGATCAGCCGCTCGGGCGCAGTCAGGTGCACGGCCTGCAGGTAGGGCGAGCGGCCGCCGAGCTGGCCCGGATTGCGGCCCTTCTTGTCGAGCAGGACCGGCAGGACGCGGCCGAGCTGCGCCTCGGCAAAAGCGCGGGTCTTGGCGGCGATCTTCTGGTTGAGCCGGGCGAGCCGCTCGATCTTTACCGTTTCCCCGACCTGCTGCTCGTGTCCGGCCGCCGGCGTGCCGGGGCGCGGCGAATACTTGAACGTGAAGGCCGAGGCGTAGCCGACCACATCGACGATCCGGAGCGTCTCCTCGAAATCTTCTTCGCTCTCGCCGGGAAAGCCGACGATGAAATCGCCCGACAGCGCGATGTCGGCCCGCGCCACACGGATGCGCTCGATCAGCCTGAGATAATCGGCGGCCGTGTGGCGCCGGTTCATCGCCTTGAGGATGCGGTCCGAGCCCGACTGCACCGGCAGGTGCAGATAGGGCATCAGCTCTGGCAATTCCGCATGGGCGGCGATCAGGTCGTCGTCCATGTCGCGCGGATGCGAGGTCGTGTAGCGGATGCGCGCAAGCCCCGGGATCCGCGCCAGCCGGCGGCAGAGCTCGCCGAGGCCGACGCTGCGGCCCGCAGCAT
>JAEZBF010000222.1 GCA_023427545.1 Pseudomonadota bacterium | reverse complement strand
GGTCATCTGAGGCAGACACCCTCCAGACGCAGCTGGGTGGGTTGTCCATTGAGCTTGAGGCGTCTGCCTGGGAGGCAATGTCGAGCTTGGGGAAGCGTGTCTCGCAAGCCGAGCAGCAAGCCGATAGCCTGCGCAATCGGCTCCGAGCGGGTGTTCTCGAGGCCAATCTGCCCGCCGCCATACTGACGGACCTCTATGCGCTGCAGCTCAACGCCGAGAACGCGCGTGCGCAGTACCAGACGCTTCTTTCGCGATTGCAGACGCTGGAGTCTCAGGCCTATCTCCAGGTGGCCGACAGCCGTGTTGTCGCCAAAGCGACGCCGCCCACCAAGCCAGATTTTCCTGACCCGTCACTCGTTCTGACCCTCGCAACACTCGTTTCGCTCGCAATTGGCTCGGGCGGCGCCCTGATGGCCGAGAATGCCTTCGGCGGCTTTACCAGCGAGGAGCAACTCGGCTCGGCACTACGGCTACGCTTCACCCTTGGCGTGCCGCGTCAGAAGCACGGCCTAGGCCCGTCGGAGACCTTAATCGAGGCGCCACTTTCACCGTACGCGGAGGCGATGCGCCGCGTGCGGGCTGCTTGCGATCAGGCCTTTCGCCAATCTCAGTCTCAGTCTGCCGTCGCCGGTGGAGGCATGGTCGTGATGGTGAGCTCGGCGGTTGCCGGGGAAGGTAAGTCGACAATCGCACTGTCGCTTGCCCGTGCCTGCGCGCTCGCCGGAAACTCGACGCTGCTCATCGACTGCGATCTGCGTCGGCCGTCTGTGCACCGGCTCCTTGAACTGGAGCCCGCAAGTGGATTGGTGGACGTTCTCGCCGCAATAGAGGGTGCTCGCCCCAAGGCCGAGGTCACGACCAGGGACGCTCCGACGGGCCTCCAAGTCATCCCCGGCGTACGTCGCGGCGACATGCCTACAGATCAGTTGATCAGCGGAGCCGCGTTCTCGCGATTGCTGGAGCATGCCCGAACAACCTTCGATGTGGTGGTGCTCGATACACCGCCTATCGAGCCCGTAGTGGATGGACTGTACATGGCCCCAATCGCCGACGTCGTCCTCTTTGTAGTGAACCGCGCCTCGACGCCTCAGCGGCAGGTAAAGCGAGCGGTCGAGGCTCTCGCTCAAGCGAAACGGGCAGAGGCTGAGATCGTCGCGGTTCTCAACCAGCAAGGAACGTCAAGGGCGCGCTACCCGGAGGGTTACGATGGCGGATACGCTCGAGCCTGATCGTGTGTCACGCTGGCGTCCCGGTCCCCCCCTGCGCCAGTCTGGTGTACTCACGCGCAATAGCGTCCCACGAGATGGAAGCCGTCACCAGCGCAGCGCCGGCGCTGGCCTTCGCTCGCCACTCGGCGGGCGGAACGGCAAGGAATCGCAAGATGGCCGCGGCGATGCCCTCAGCCGTGACGGGCTCCGGGATGATCTCCCCCGACATGCCGCGATCGTAGAGTTCCTCCAGCCCGCCGGATGTACTCCCGATCACCGGCCGCCCAGCGAGCGCGGCCACGACTCCCACCCCGCTCTGCGAGCTGAATCCGCGGTAAGCAAGAACAAACCCGTCTACGTTAGAAATGAGCTCTGGCAGCTGCCCATCGGGGAAGAACCCAATCCGGACCTCAAATCCAGCTGGGTCTTCGGCGATGGCGGCAAGGCACTGCTCCCAGTAGCCAGGCTCGTCACTGAGTGGCTCCCCCGCAATGACCAGCACCACATCAGCGTACTGACGCCGGACGAGCTTGATCGCCTGAATTACCTCGAGCAGGCACTTGTTTCGGCGCAACGAGCCGAAGACCAGCAGCCGTTGGTTGCCGGGTATCGCGCCAACGTCGGGCACGAAGAGGGGGCCATGCGGGATCACGCTGATCTTGCTCGGTGTTACGCCGAACTGGTCAATCACCATTCGCCCGGTCGTCCGCGTCAGCGCCACCACGTTGGTTGCGAGGCGGTAGGAGAGGCCATGCGCCCCCCGCTCCAGCCATCTCAGCGATTTCCCGAAACGCCAGGCGTGTGGCTCTGCATCATGAACGATGAAGATGACGCGAGCGCCGCTGAGACGAAGGATGGCGAAGGTTGGAATCGTAAAGACCAGCGGCTCGGGTATGCTGAAAATGAACGTGCGGGTAGTGAATCGCAGCCGACCTATCGCAACGATGCCGTCGATGACACGCCGCATGGAAGCGAGCCGCCGCCGCACTGGCGGGGCAGGTCCGATCAACTCCCGCGCCGTGATGACTCTCTCCACTTTGCTGTGCGTAGGTTCCCGGGAAAGCGGCTCGGCGAGCGGCGCAACGAACGCGATCTCGACGCCATGATCGGCAATCGCATCAGCCAGCATTTGGGCAAACCAGGCGGCACCCGAGCGCCATGCCTTCGTTACGAGCGCAATTTCTGGCACCTAGTCAGCCTCTCAACCGATCCAGCCCCTCATGCTAGTCCGGGGCAATTGGGCCGCGAGTCAAGGCACGACCTGCCAGCGGAATACAACCTCGGTTCTCAATGGAGGCCCGTGGCGGTCACCGTCCTGATCTGGCGAGGAGCCCACGATACGATCGCGTGCGTGGAGTGCCTCCTCCAACTCGATCAGGACGTCGGCATCTACCTGCTCGACAACGCCTCACCGGATGATTCTGTGGAGCGGTTTCAAGCCTGGGCCGCCGAGCGGCTGCCCATGATCAACGCTGCCCGTAGGAGCGCCGGTCGCGCTCAGGCGGACTTTCGCGAGGCTGGCCCGTCGGACCATACCAGCGGTGCCACAGACGAATGCACCGCCCACGTCACTCTCATTCAAACCGGCCGCAATCTAGGTTATGCCGGCGGCAATAATGTCGGCATCCGGCATGCGCTTGCCGCCGGCTACGACTACGTTTGGGTGCTCAACAACGACACCGAAGTGCAACCCGACGCGGTCACGTGGCTGCTGCAGCGCATGGAAGCCGATCCGCAAATCGGAATCTGTGGATCGACCCTCATCTATTTCGACCGGCGCCATCTTGTGCAGAACCTCGGTGGCGGCAGCTTCAGCCGCTTTAAGGGACGAGGTGTGCCGCTTGGGTTTCAGCAGCCAGTTCACGCACCAGTAGACCCTGATAGGATCGAGTCGCAGCTCTGCTATGTCAGCGGTGCAGCAGCGATGGTGAGCCGGCGCTTCCTCGAAGAGGTCGGCCTGATGCAGGAGGACTACTTCCTCTACTGGGAAGAGCTTGACTGGTCGATGCGGGCCCGCGGCAAGTTCAAGCTCGGCTATGCACCACGTTCGATCGTGTATCACAAGGTCGGCGCAACTATAGGGACGGGGGACTTTGGGGAGAATTCGGCTTCGGCCGAGTTCTATATGAATCGCAACCGGTTAAGGGTTTGTCTGCGCTACTCTAAGCGCTCGATTCCGTTTGTCTGTGCGGATATCGCACGAAGCATGGTGCGGTGGTTGCTGCGCGGGCGGGCGGACAGGGCGGCGGTGATCGCCAGGGCCGTGTTTGGGCTCAGTTACGTTGAGCGCTGAACTCCATGTCGTGATCGCCTCGCCGGGTGGTGTCGCGGGTGGAGGCGGGGTCGGCTCGGTCAGTCGCGAGATCAGCGACTGGCTGCGTCAAAGGAGGCCCGACGTTCCCGTGACCGTGATCGATACTCGGGGTGAGGGGCCGGCGGCGCTCTCAATCGTCTTCCTTCTGTCCTCGTTGATAAGGCTGGTGATTTGCAGGCTCAGCGGCGCCACTCTCGTGCACCTGCAGGTTACCGAGCGCGGCAGCTTCATCAGGAAGGGAATGATACAGCGCGCGGCGCGCGTGCTGGGAATGCGCACCATTGCGCATCACCACGGGGCGGAATTCATCAAGCACTATCCGACAGCGTCGGGTGACCAGCAGCGATGGATCGCTGAGACGCTGCGAAAGGCGGACCTCAACGCGGTGCTCAGCGAGCAGATGCGCAGTTTCCTCACGAATGAGCTGGGAGTGGAGCAAGAGCGCGTCCACGTCCTGCGCAACGCAGTGGCCGATGTCGGATATGGGTGCCGGACGGCAAGCGACGACCGCACCATGCATGTTCTGATGGTCGCGAACCTCTCGCCGCGGAAGGGGGTGAGCACGTTCCTCGCCACGGTTGCGGAGATGTCCCGACAAGGTAGGGAGGTCAGGGCGACGCTCGCCGGCGGCGGGCAGGTGGACCGCTATGTCCACGAGGCGGCGGCGCTCGGAATCGCGGATCGATGCACCTTCACCGGATGGATCGCACATGCCGGGATCGAGACTCTGCTGCGATCCGCTGACGCACTGGTTCTGCCATCCCTGGACGAGGGCCTGCCCATGGCCATCCTGGAGGCGCTCAGTGCTGGCGTGCCGGTCGTTGCGACGCCGGTCGGCGCCATCCCGGAAGTCCTAACCAGCGAACGTGACTGCCTGCTCGTGCCGCCCGAAGACGTTCCTGCATTGACGCAGGCTATGCTCCGTCTCTGCGACGATGATTGCCTCCGCCAGCGGCTGCGGCAGGATGGCAGGGCGCTCTACGAACGCTTGTTCCAAATCGACGCGTTCATGGAACGCCTGCTATCGCTCTATCGCATCGCGCTGCAGCCGGAGAATCCCGCCCCGTGAGTTCGCGAGCGGCGCATGGGCGGGTGGATGCAAAGCTGCAGCTGGCTGTGTGGAACGCCTACGCCTTCGTCGTCCTGCAGCTCGCCAACGTATCCACGCTCTTCAGCGAACCCACCGTCCTCTCCCGCGCCATTCTCGCCGGCGTCGCGATAACGGTTCTGGTTGGGCTCGCCTTCAACCTGCTTCAGCGCCGGTTGGTCATCGTCGCCGCCTCCGGGGGAATAATGGCGCTTCTCGTCGCCCAGGCGTTCGTGTTCGCGAACGTGTCTGGATACCCGATCAACTGGAACATCCTGTTCTCCTACACCGGCATCCTGTCCTTCGCGGTCTTCACGCCGCTCTCCGGCCAGCAGCTGGACCGCGTGCTTCGCATGCTCTTCGTCGTCTCTCTCGCCTATTGCACCCTCTACCTCGTCCTCGCGATCGGGATCGTGCGGCTCCCGGGTCTCAAGGTGCTGGATGACGAGGTGCGCGGCTCGCGCCTGTTTCTCTCGACCGCACACGCGGCCTATTGCTTGTTCCACGGCATCGCCAGCTTGCGAGAGGGAAAGCGCATAGCGTTGTGGCTGCTGCCAGCTTTGCTCAGTGCTGCCGCCATCGCGCTGTTCTTCTCGCGCGTGTTCACGCTGCTGCTTGCGATCGTGGTGGTTCTTTCGCTGATCGCCGGCACATCGAGGCTCGTCCGCCAGCTATTGTGCGGGTTCATGCTGACGGCGGCAGGCGCAATCCTGCTGAGCGTCGTCGCGCCGGACTTAAATCCTTTTGCGGCACTGGGAGCGGATCCCTCCGGTGCCGCCCGCGCTGCGGCCTACGAGATACTTCGCGGCCTGCTGACCAATCACTGGCTGCTCGGGATTGGGCTTGCGTCGGAGGTGAAGGATTTCTCCGTGTTCGTTGGCCAGCAATACGTCTTCTGGGAAGACGTTGGCCCGCTCGGCGTCTGGGCCACCTTCGGACTGGCCGGCCTGATCGGCTTCCTTGGCCTGGCTATGTTCTGCATTCTCGGCGTTCGCCGACCCGCCGAAATGGACGAAGCGCGCTTCGCTACCCTGTCGTGGAGCGGCATCCTCGCCGGCCTCACCGCCATCCACTCGCCCGACCTCCTCGGGGGCAGCGCGGCTCCCATCGTCGGTCTGATGATCGCCTTGGCTCTCCGGATGCCCGACCACGCACAAGCACCAGTCCAACATCAGAGATCGACTTTGCCCGTGCCCCTTCGTCGGAGAACACCAGCGGTGGCGTCGTCCGTGAAGGCACTCACCCGCGACTAGAGCGGGTCGGGCGCAGGCTTTGCGAGCCGGGCGCGCTGGATGGCAAAGCCTGTCTTCAGGTGCAGGAAGGGCAACTCAACGAAGTGGTAGCTGGCAGCTGCCAGAAGCATGCTCAACGCCAGGGCCGGCAAGATCCAGAGGCTGCGCTGCATGCCGGAGCTGGACAGGGCTGCAATCACCGGCAGATGCCACAGGTAGAAGCTGTAGGATCGCTTGCCGAGCCAGAGCAGCCAGCGGTTCGAGAGCGGACGAACAAGGGTGCCTTCGGCTTGGCTTGCAAGGTGCACCAGCCACCCGCTGCAAAGCGCGACAACGGTGAAGCCGCCCATCAGCAGCCAGGGCGCGTTCCAGGCAGTTGTAAACGCGATAATCGTAAGCCCGGCAATCGGTAAAGGCCAGAGTCTGTACGCGGCCGCAAGCACGCCGCTTCTGGCCGGAATCGCCGCCAAGACGCAGCCGACCAGCAGCGCATCACCACGCGTATCGAGGCCGTTGAACAGCCGTGCAGCGCTCGCTCCATTGGCGAGAAGGTGGCCGCGCCAGACGGTGACGAGCACGATGCCGCCGAGTGCCAGGGCAAAAACTGTCCGCCGGGCGTGCTGGCCACTACACGCCAGGATGCAGAGAACCCAGATGGCATAGAACTGCTCCTCGACCCCAAGCGACCAGGTATGTCCCAGCGCCAAGCCGCTTGCCGGCGTGAACGCCCGCAGCCAGTTCATGAAGCCGAAGAGAGCGGCGGCCGTGTTGAGCACGCCGCTGTCGGACCCCCCCGTGATCGTCCACGGCAACAGGATGGCCGTGGCAGCCACCATCACAAAAAGCGCGGGTAGTATGCGAAGCGCCCGCCGGAGGTAGAACCTCGACACGGACGGCCGTCCGAATGCAGCCGACTCCTTCAGCAGAAGGTCGGTGATCAGGTAGCCGCTGATGGCAAAGAAGAGATCGACGCCGACGAACCCGCCTGGCAGGTAGTCGGCATAGGTGTGCACCAGGAAGACCAGGATAACGGCGACGCCGCGCAAGCCATCAAGTGCAGGCAGATAGCCGGCTTGTTCCCGCCCCGCCTGCCGGACGCCCATCGCGAGACCTTGCTGATCCACCCCAGTATTTCACCTTAGGTAGTTGCCTGCCCGGCGACAAGGCGACGGCGGAGCCGCGCAGCCGCTGAACTTATCCCCCATCGCTACGGCGGCTCGATAATGGCCCTCCTCAACAGGAGAATGCCCACAAATGCCCGACCGCTTCGCAACCCGTGCAGCCAGCCTCGAGGGGCCGGCCACCCACGCCTTTTCCATCAGCCCCGATGACAGTGACGCGCTGAGTGAAACCACGCGGGCCCTCTATGTCGGCACCGGCGGTACGATCACCTGCCGCCTTGCGGAGGACGCAAGCGATACGTTGTTCAGCGGAGTACCCGACGGCACCGTGCTGCCGGTCCGGGTCACCCACGTGCGCAGCACCGGCACCTCGGCCTCGCAGATCGTGGGGTTGGTCTAATGTCCCTCGCGATGGGCCTCGGCGTGGGCCAGCAGCGGCGGGCGATCTCCGGTCTCACATCCGTTCAGCGCGCCAGGGCCGCTGCCCTGGTTGCCGCAATTGATGCCGCCACCACGATCCCCACGGCGACAGGCGACGACGTGGTTACATGGAGCCAGAGCGGCTCCTTCGGCAACTCCACCCTGAACGGCACGTCGTTTGGATCGCTCAGCTCGTCGCTGCTGCCGCGGAGCCCCGACTGCACGCCCATCGGCGCCGTCTATGAGGACAAGCCGGACCAGGGTGCACCATGGACGCAGACGATAGGTCGCGAGAGCACCACCGGCCTTGTCGGCACCGCATCCATGGGGCCGGGCTTCCGGTTCCGCATCGATGCCGATGCCTTCGAGATTGCCTGCGCCGCCCTCGGACCGATGCGGCTCAAGGTGAACGGCGCCTGGTCGTCGGTCTACACGGAGGCGAGCGGCGCGGGTTTCCCTCAGGTCAAGGCCGCGTTCGCCACGAAGGCCGTGCGCGACATCGAGTTCTACCCCTACGACGACGTGATCATCGGCTTCAACGTCGCGCCCGGCGACACCATCACCGCAGCTCCGGTGCTCGACACGCCCAGCGTTGCGCTGTTCGGCGATAGCTTCGTCGAGGCGAACTACACCTACAACGACCCACCGACCGATCTTCAGGGCTTCGGCATTGCGCTGAGGGAAGCGTGCAACTTCCCCAACCTCCTGTTGCTCGGACAGCCGGGGCAGGGCGCCGCCAAGGCCGGAGACGATGGAGCCAAGACCTTCCTCCAGCGGGTGGCCGCCGGCGACCTCCGGCAGCGTGGATCGGATGCGCTCGACCTGGTCATCTTCCACAACAGCATCAACGACTTCGACCAGGACCCCGCGACGATCAAGGCAAACTGGACGTCCATCATCGCCGCGGCAAGGGCTGATCACCCCGACGCATTCATCTGGGGATTCTCCGGTTTCGAGTGGCCGACGGGTTGGGCTGTCGACGCGGCCCATGATGCCGCGTTCGTCGAAGCCTTCGACGAATGCGCCGCGATGGATGCTCTCATCGGCGTCTGGGACGGCGACGGGCAGATCGTCACCGAGGCGAACGAGGCGACCTACAGGCGCCCGGAGGACCCGCATTTCACCGCGGCAGGTGCGGTCCATGCGGCGGGTCTGGTCAAGACGCAGCTGCGCGCATTTCTGGCGAGCAAGACGTAGTCGGATCAGGTGCGCGGGAGAGGTGGAACAAGAATCCGCCACCCTGAACCGGCTGACCGAGTACCAAGCTATACATGCCGGTGCGCGGCCCCTATACCTTCGCGGAGACGCGAAAATGGGCAGCGCGTCTCCGCACCTCACGGAGCGAAATGGCAAGCGTCACCAGTCGCACGTACCTGCGCAACCTGGTCGCGATGTTCCTCTGGCAGGCGGGCAACTACATCGCGCCGCTGGTCACACTGCCATACCTGGCGCGCGTCCTCGGCCCTCATGCGATCGGCGAGGTGGCGCTCGCCGGCGCGGTCGCCGCCTACTTCGTGCTCGTGACGGACTGGAGCTTCGGGCTCACTGCCTCGCGCCTGATAGCCCAGTCGGTGGGTGACCCCGAGGCCCTGCGCCGGACGTTCTGGGGAACGCTCACGGCGAAGGTCTTCAACGGCGTCGCCTGCCTCGTCCTCCTCGCGATCCTGACGCTCGCGGTGCCCGAGCTGCGCGCCATCGCACCGCTGATCGCCGTTGCCGCGATCGCCGTCCTGGCCAATGTCGTTACGCTCAACTGGTGTCTGCAGGGGCTGGAGCGGCTCGACCTGTTCGCGGGGGCGGCGATGGCCGGCAAGCTCGCAACCATCCCGTTGACGCTGCTGCTCGTGCATTCGCCCGACGACGCCTGGCTCGCCATACTGGTCCAGACGGGCACCTCGTTCGCGGCAGGCTGTCTCTCGATCCTGCTCGTGCGCCGCCTTGGAGTAGTCGGCGCGCCGCTGATCTCGGTGCGAGCCGCGCTCGCTGCCCTGCGGCACGGCTGGCACGTGTTCCTCTCGGGCGCGGCGACCAGCCTCTACACCACCAGCAATGTGGTGATCCTCGCCGCCTTCGCGACACCGGTCGAGGTCGGCTTCTTCTCCGGCGCCGACCGGCTGCGGGCTGCGGCGCAAGGGCTCATCAACCCGCTCGCCGATGCGTCCTACCCGCGCGTCGCGCGGCTGCTCCAGCAGGATCAGGCGGCAGGGTTCGCCTTCGTACGCAAGCTGATCCTGGCGCAGGGCACACTGACCCTCTGCATCGCGCTGGCGCTGTTCGCCGGCGCGCCGCTGATCGTCGATGTGATCCTCGGGCCCGAGTTCGGACCCGCGGTGGAGGTGCTGCGGATAATGGCCTGGGTGCCGTTCGTCGTCGGCATCAGCAACGTCTTCGCCTACCAGGTGCTGCTGCAATCGGGCCGGCACTACCTCTTCAGCCGCATCATCCTTGCGTCGCTGCCGGTGGGCATCGGCCTGATCGTGCCGCTGACCTGGGTCTACCACGCGCCCGGTGCCGCCCTCGGCGCATTGTTAACCGAGATCGTGATCATGGTGGCCATTGTGGTCACGGCGGTACGGACGAGCCCACTGCTGTTCCCGCGCGGCACATCCCGGCCCAGCGAGGCGCGCGGCTAGCTGCCGAGCAGTTCGGCGAGCGTGCGGTCGACGCCTTGTTCCCACGCCGGCAGCCGGACCTCGAAGGCGGTGCGCAGCTTGCTCGTATCGAGCCGCGAGTTGAGCGGGCGTGGCGCACGCGCGCCATACTCCGCGGTGGTCAGTGGCCTGATCGCATCGACGGGGCAGCTCAGCGGCGCCCTGAACTCCCCCGCGCGGCGAGCGATGTGCCGTGCGAAGTCGAACCAGGTGGTCGAGCCGGCGGCGGCGAGGTGGTAGAGGCCGGGCGCGGCCTGTCCGGCGCGCACCTTGGCGATGGCAAGTGCGGTGACGTCCGCGATCAGCTCGGCACCGGTCGGCGCCCCGACCTGATCGGACACGATCTTGAGTTCGCTGCGCTCGCCGGCGAGGCGCAGGATCGTGCGCACGAAGTTGCGGCCGCGCGCGGCATAGACCCAGCTCGTGCGCAGGACCAGCGCGGTGCAGCCCGATTGCTCGATCGCGAGCTCGCCGGCGCGCTTGGTCTTGCCATAGACGCTGAGCGGGCCTGTCGGATCGGTCTCGGCGTGAGGCTGGTCTGTGCCGTCTTCGCCGAAGACGTAGTCGGTTGAGTAGTGCACCAGCAGCGCTCCGGTATGCGCGGCGGCCTCGGCAAGCTCTCCCACGGCGGTGCCGTTGACGCGCATGGCGCGATCCGGGTCGGCCTCGGCCTGGTCCACACCGGTGTCGGCTGCGGCGTTGACGATGACGTCGGGCTGCTCGGCGGCGACGAGGGGGCCAAGCAGTTCGGTACGGTTGAAATCGGCGGCGTCACGGCCGAGCGCCGTCACCTCGCCAAGAGGTGCGAGCGCGCGCTGCAGCTCCCAGCCGACCTGGCCCGATTTGCCGAGGAGCAGGAGCTTCATGCGTACTGCTGCGCGATCCATTCCCGGTAGCGACCGCTCGTGACGGCCTCCACCCAGGGAACGTTCTCGAGGTACCAGGAGACCGTCTTGCGGATGCCCGACTCGAAGCTCTCGGCCGGTTCCCAGTCCAGCTCTCGCCGGATCTTGCTTGCATCGATCGCGTAGCGGCGATCGTGACCGGGCCGGTCGCGCACGAAGGTGATCTGGTCCGCATAGGGGGCGCGATCCGCCCGCGGGCGTGCCTCGTCGAGCAGGGCGCAGATGGTCCGCACCACGTCGATGTTGGCCATCTCGTTGTTGCCCCCGACGTTGTAGGTCTCACCCGGCACTCCCGCTTCGAGAACCCTGCGGATCGCGGCGCAATGGTCCTTCACGTACAGCCAGTCGCGGATTTGTCGGCCGTCGCCATAGATCGGAAGCTGCTTGCCGCTCAGAGCGTTGTGGATGATGAGCGGGATCAGTTTCTCGGGGAAGTGATACGGCCCGTAGTTGTTCGAGCAGTTGGTGATGAGCACCGGCAGACCGTAGGTCTCGCCGTAGGAGCGCACCAGGTGATCCGACGCCGCTTTGCTGGCGGCGTACGGGCTGTTGGGCCGGAACGGGTTGCTCTCACGGAACGGCGGATCGTCGGCGTTGAGGGTGCCATAGACCTCGTCGGTCGAAACATGGAGGAAGCGGAAGTTGTCCCGGGCAGGTCCCGTGAGCTGGTCCCGGTGAGCTCGGGCGGCCTCCAGCAGCCGCAGCGTGCCGACCACATTGGTCTGCACGAAAGCTTCCGGGCCCAGGATCGAGCGGTCGACGTGGCTTTCCGCAGCGAAATTGACGATCGCCCGAACGGCGCCATCCTGGAGCAGATCCAGCACGCGCTCGTAGTCCTCGATGCCGCCCCGCACGAACCTGTAGGCGGGGCGGTGCGCCACGCTCACGAGGTTCGAGAGGTTGCCGGCATAGGTCAGCTTGTCGAGGTTGATCACCGGCTCGCCATCCCGGGCGAACCAGTCCAAAATGAAGTTGGAGCCGATGAAACCGGCGCCTCCGGTCACCAGGATCGTCATCGGCTCAAGCTCCTCGCCACCTGATTTTGCATTCCGCCTCAATGGCCGAGGGCGGGCGATCTGTCCAGACGGGCGCTCTACATCAGTGGATGGAGTGGCTTCCAGGGTTCGGTCGGATCAGACGGGGTGCGAGCTCTTCGCGATCCCTGCCGGGCCACCGAGGCAGGTCGCCGACGTTGCGCTTTCAAGTCCGCGCGGTGTTGACCAGCGGCACATCGCCATGAGAAGGCAGTGTAATAACATTACGGTGGTGACATGGACGACGTGCTGGTGATCGGCGGCGGGTATGCGGGGTTGGCGGCAGCGTTGCAGCTCGCACGGGCGCGGCGGCACGTGACGGTGCTCGACACCAACCGGCCGCGCAATCGCTTCGCCAAGAGTGCGCACGGCGTCGTGGGATTCGATGGTGCCTCGCCCTGGGAAATCCGCGATGCCGGCCGAAGGGACCTGCACGCCTATCCGACAGCCCGCATTGTCGAGGCCGAGGCAACCGCAGCGCGGGTCGTAGATGGCGGGTTCGTGGTGACGTCGTCCAGCGGCGCGCAGTTCGAGGCGCGGCGGCTGGTTCTGGCCTATGGCGTGGCCGACGCTCTATCCGACCTGGCAGGGTTTGCGGAATGCTGGGGCAACACCGTGCTGCACTGCCCCTACTGCCACGGCTACGAGGTCGCGGGGCTGCGCCTGGGGCTGCTCTATTCGACGCCCATGTCGCTGCACGGCGCCGGTCTGATCCGCGATTGGAGCGACGACCTTATCCTGTTCCTCAACGGAAATGAGGTGCCGGATGCCGAGCGCGAAAAGCTCGACAAGCGCGGCGTGCGGCTGGTGGACGGAGAGGTGACCGCAATCGAGCACGAAGAGGGGCTGGTGCGGGGGATACGCCTCTCGAGCGGTGAGGTGGTGCCGCTCGACGCGCTGTTCGCTCATCCCCAGACCGCGCCGTCCTGCTCGGTCCACGAAAGTCTCGGGGTCGACATGGTCGAGAGCCCCGCCGGGTCCTACATCGCGGTCGATGAAAGCCAGGAGACGAACGTAAAAGGCGTTTATGCCGCGGGCGACCTGGCGCAGGCGCGCACCACGGTGACATTCGCACTCGCGGGCGGCGCGCTCGCGGGTGTCATGGCCCATCAGTCGCTGGTGACCGAGGGCGCCTAAGCGCGCTCGCAGGTGACGACAGCGTTCCGCAGCTCGTAGCTCATGAGCTCGGGTTGCCAGATCAGCTCCGGCGCCTGCTCGAGCCGCAGCCCCGGGACCCGCAGCAGCCGGTCGAGGAAGATGCGCGATTCCTGAAGCGCGACCTGCGCGCCCGGGCAGCGATGCTTGCCGTCGCCGAAGCTCAGATACGAGCCGCTGACTCGCATCCGCCTGGCGCGATCGGGATCGATCATGTGGGGGCAGGGGCCGGTGACCGCCTCGTCCGTATTGGCGGAGCGAATGTCCAGCGCGCAAACCGCACCGGAGCCGTCCGCAGGCTTGCGGTGCAGGACCGATGCAACCGGCTCGATGCGAAGAATCTCCTCGAGGAGCGCGATCTGCTCCTCCTCGCCAGCGTCGAGGAAGCGCTTCCGCAGCGCGTCCTGCTCGAACAGGTGCCAGGCGGCGACCACGATGAACTCGCGCGTCGTCAGCATGCCGGCGCCGGCATAGGTCAGGCACTCGAGCAGCATCGCCTTGATCGAGTACTTCTCGTCGATGAGGTGCGAGATGACGTCCTCGCCGCGGTTCTTGCGGCGCGCACGTACCGCGGGGAACACGTCGAAGAGGTAGAAGCTGATCGCGTGCACGACTGCCAAGACCATGTGGCTCGTGCGCGAGACGAACCCGTCGCTCCTGCCCGCAACGCCGTTCGAGAGCGTGTTGTAGATGCGGCGCGCCATCCCAACCCGATTGCTGTTGGTGAGCCCGACGATCTCGGCGGCAACGTTCACCGCGAGCTGGAAGCTGATCTCGTCAAGCCGGGCGCGGCCGGTGCGCCGGACCGCGCCGATCAGCTCCTCGGTGCTCGCCTCCATCACCGCGCGGTAGCGCGTCGCGATGGCCTTGGGCGTGAAGTAGCGGGCAATCGCCGCACGGCGGCGGCGATGGAGCTCGCCATCGAGGAAGAATACCGAGAGCTGACTGGCATCGACGGTGACATCGCCGCCGATGCCCCCCTGGACCATGTTCTCGCTGCGCAGAATCTCCCGCGCTTCGGCGAAGCTGCGAACGACGCGCGCACCAGGCTGCGGACGCATCAAACGCGCCGCGAGCGGCCCCGTCTTGCTGTCGTTCCGCTCGATCGTTTCGATGCTGGCCATTGGATGCGCTCGGGTTTTGCCGAGACATAGCATGAGGGAATCCCGGTTGGCAGCCCGGAGGAGTTCCGCAGAGGCGCCCTCATTCGCTGACGCGGTAGGTGGGAGAGGTTGGGGGTGACTGCACGACTCTCATTCGGCCTTCGGCCACCCTCGGGGAAGCCCGAGGGCAGGCCCTTCTCTCCTCGAGGGGAGAAGGCGCTGACTGGGGCGTACCCAAATAATCCGTTTCAGCACCTCGGCACTTGCGCGCATACCAACCATCCGGTATGCACGCTTCCAATGCCAAGGCCAACGACACAGCAGCCGGACCGGGGAGATGCGCGGACGCGGCTGCTCGAAGCCGCACGGGATATCATCCGCGAGCGCGGGTTTGCGGCCACATCGGTGGAGCAGCTTTGCCAAGCTGCGGCAGTGACCAAGGGTGCGTTCTTCCACCACTTTGCGAGCAAGGAAGCGCTCGGTGTGGCGGCGGCGCAGTACTGGAGCGAGACCACCACGTCGTTCTTCGCGGCGGCGCCATACCACCAGCCCGCGCACGCGCTGGAGCGTGTCCTCGCCTATGTCGCGTTCCGGCGCTCCATCATCGGCGAGGACCTCGGTGAATTCACCTGCCTCGTCGGAACGATGGTGCAGGAGGTCTACGCCACCGCGCCAGCGATCCGCGACGCTTGCGGCGACGCGATCTTAGGGCATGTGGCGACGCTAGAGGCGGACATCGGCGAAGCGATCCGGGATCGTGGAATCATCCCGGACGGCTGGACTGCGCGCAGCCTCGCGATCCACACGCAGGCCGTGCTGCAGGGCGCCTTCGTGCTCGCCAAGGCCGGAAACGATCCTCGGCTGGCGCGCGAAAGCGTCGACCATCTCGAGCGCTACATCCGGCTGCTCTTCGGGTGCGGGCACGAGGGAGCGCTGCAATGACAGCGACCACCCAGCTCACCTGCCGGTGCGGGCGCGTTCGGCTCGAGGTCAGCAAGCAGCCGATCATCGCTGCCGAGTGCCACTGCAACAGCTGCCGCGAGGCCGGCGCACGGCTCTCGGCATTGGAGGACGCCGCCGACGTGCGCCAGCCCAACGGCGGTACCCAGTTCATCCTCTATCGCAAGGATCGCATCCGCTTCCCTGCCGGAACCGAGCTGCTGCGCGAGTTCCGGCTGACGCCGGCGTCCACAACGCGAAGGGTAGTGGCGAGCTGCTGCCACACGCCGGTATTTCTAGAGTTCAAGGGCGGACACTGGCTCAGTCTATACGCAGCTCTTTGGCCGGATGAATTGCGGCCCGTTCCCAAGGTGCGAACGATGACCAGCGACCTGCCCGCCGGCACGACACTCGACGACGCCGTGCCCAGCAATAGGCGGCAGTCGCTCAGCTTCTTCGCCGGCCTGCTCGGCGCGTGGATCGCAATGGGCTTCAGGGTGCCCAAGCTCAATTTCATCCACGGCGACATCGCCATGGACGCTCCTGGAAAAAATTCTGCGGGGTGATGTCGATCCGCCGTCCGCCCATTCGTCGGGATGGTACGAGCAAAGAGGGTAGGGAGCCCGAAAATGGAAAAGACGTACGGATGGGTGGTGGTCGCTGCGGGGGCGGTGATCACCTGCGTGGCGATGGGCGCGATGTTTGCGCTGCCGGTCTACCTGCAGCCGATGGCGGCGGACACCCAATGGGGCACGGCAGGCATTTCCGCCGCGATGACCGTGGGCTTCATCGTCATGGGCGTTGCCGGTTTCGGCTGGGGCACGCTGAGCGACAGGATCGGTGCGCGGCCCGTCGTGCTGATCGCTGCGGCAATCCTCGGCGCCGGCCTGCTGATCGCCAGCCAAGCGCCCAACCTGCTGGTGTTCCAGTTCGCCTATGGCGGCCTGGTGGGCGCAGCGGGCGGCGCGTTCTTTGCCCCGATCATCTCCGCGACGGTGGGCTGGTTCGAGAAGAACCGCAGCCTTGCCGTGTCGCTGGTGTCGATCGGCGCAGGTGTCGCCCCGATGATCATGACGCCGTTCGCGAGCGTGCTGATCGGCGCCTATGGCTGGCGGGCGGCGATGCTGTCTATCGCCATCCTTGCAGTCTGCGTCACGGTGCCCGCGGCCCTGCTGATCCGCCGCGCTCCGATGACCGAAGAGGCTCCGGCCGCGGCCGGCGCGGCTCCTGCGACGCGGAAGTCGATGGGGTTGTCCGCGCTGCGCACGCCGCAGTTCGCTGTCCTGGCGATCACCTTCTTCCTTTGCTGCGGCGCGCATTCCGGGCCGATCTTCCACACCGTCAGCTATGCCATGCTCTGCGGCGCGCCGGCGCTTGCGGCAGCGACCATCTACAGCGTCGAAGGCGTAGCCGGGCTGTTCGGCCGCGTGCTGTTCGGCGTCATGGCCGACCGCATCGGCATCCGCAAGGTGATCGTGGGCGGCCTGGCGCTGCAGGCGATCGGCATCTACTGCTACATCTATGTGAGCCAGCTGCCGCACTTCTACATGCTGGCGGTGGTGCTGGGCCTCGTCTATGGCGGTGTGATGCCGCTCTATTCCGTGCTGGCCCGCGAGTATTTCAGCCAGAACGTGATGGGCATGGTGCTGGGCGGCATGGGGCTGACCTCGAGCATCGGCATGGCCTTCGGCCCGATCGGGGGCGGCTGGATCTACGACACCTTCGGCAGCTACCACTGGCTCTACATCGCTTCCGCGGCAATCGGGCTGGCGGCCGCCGGCATGGCGCTGGCCTTCCCGCCCGCGCGCAAGCCCGACAACGCCGATGAGGGCGTGCTGCAGCCTGCCTGACCTGCTCAGGCGAGCTGCCAAGTGGAACGGCCGGCGGGGCTTATTGGCCCGCTGGCTGCTCGCGCCAGCCCCCTTTGACTGCATGGCCTTCATCATATAGAGGCAACGCAACTTTGGCCGGCGGCCAAACTCTGCGGGTGTGGCGGAATTGGTAGACGCACTGGATTTAGGTTCCAGCGCCTAACGGCGTGGAGGTTCGAGCCCTCTCACCCGCACCAACTGCCGCCACCGGCCGCAAGCCGGCGCCTCCAACTTCGAACGACGGGACAAAAATGCAGGTTACTGAGACTCTCAACGAGGGCCTGAAGCGTCAGCTCAACGTTACCATCCCCGCCGCCGATCTCGTGGCGCGGCTCGACGCCAAGCTCGAAGAGATCCGCGGCACCGCCCAGATCAAGGGCTTCCGCCCCGGCAAGGTGCCGCTGAGCCACCTCAAGAAGGTCTACGGCCGCTCGGCGATGGCCGACGTGATGCAGGAGGCGATCAACACCGGGGTCGGCGAGACCCTGACCGAGCGTGGCGAGCGCGCCGCCGCCCAACCCAAGGTCGATCTTCCCGACGACCAGGCCAAGATCAACCAGGTCCTTTCCGGCGAGGCCGACCTGGCGTTCGACGTCAGCTATGAAGTGCTGCCGCCCGTCGAGCTGATGGACTTCAAGTCGATCAAGATCGACCGTCCGGTGGTTGCGATCGAGGATGCCGACGTGGACACCGAAGTCCAGCGGGTGTTCCGCCAGCAGCGCGGCTTCGAGTCCAAGGGCGAGGACGGCGTCGTCGAGACCGGCGACATGCTCGGCCTGAAGTTCGAGGGCACCATCGACGGCAAGCCGTTCCAGGGCGGTTCGGCCGACCACGCGCACATCACCGTTGGTGTCGGTGAGTTCATCCCGGGCTTCGAGGAGCAGCTCCTCGGCATGAAGAAGAACGAGACCCGCACGGTCACGGTGACCTTCCCGGCCGACTACCAGCAGGCCGATCTCGCGGGCAAGGAAGCTCAGTTCGAGACCACCGTGCTGCACATCGATGCGCCCAAGGCCGGTGAGCTCGACGATGATTTCGCCAAAACGCTGGGCCTCGAGAATCTTGAGGCGCTGCGCGACGCCGTGCGCCAGCAGATGCAGAACCAGCTCGACGGCATGGGTCGCCAGGCGATGAAGCGCCAGATCCTCGACGCACTCGATGAGGGGCACAAGTTCGACGTGCCCCAGCAGCTGGTCGATGCCGAGTTCGAGACGATCTGGCAGCGCGTCAAGCACGAGGTCGACAGCCACGGCCGCTCGTTCGAGGACGAGGGCACTACCGAGGAAGCCGCGCGCGAGGACTACCGCAAGATAGCCGAGCGCCGCGTGCGTCTCGGTCTGGTGGTCGCCGAGGTCGGCAACCAGAACAAGATCGAGGTCTCCGAGGAAGAGCACCAGCAGGCGCTGATCGCCGAGGTCCGCCGCTTCCCCGGCCAGGAGCAGCAGGTCTACGATTACTATCGCAAGAACCCCCAGGCGCTGGCGGGTCTGCGGGCACCGGTCTACGAGAACAAGGTGGTCGACTTCGTCGCCGAGCAGGCCGAGGTCACGGACAAGCCGATGACCCGGCAGGAGCTCAACAAGCTGAT
>JAEZBF010000034.1 GCA_023427545.1 Pseudomonadota bacterium | reverse complement strand
CCTCGGTGACCATCACCGACAACATCGTCTCCGGCACGCTGCGCGACGGCGGCCGTTTCGAGACCGTCATCCCGGCCGGCGCAGACGTGGTGTCACGCCTCGAGGACCGCGGCGTGCAGATCACTGCGCGCGCCGCGGAGGGCAGCCCGTTCTGGTCGATCCTGCTGTCGTCCTGGCTGCCGTTCATCGTCATCATCGGCGTCTGGGTCTTCTTCATAAGCCAGATGCAGGGTGGCGGCCGCGGCGGTGCGATGGGCTTCGGCAAGTCGCGGGCCAAGCTTCTGACCGAGACGCAGGGCAAGGTGACGTTCGAGGACGTCGCCGGCGTCGACGAGGCCAAGCAGGACCTCGAGGAGATCGTCGAATTCCTGCGCGATCCGGGCAAGTTCCAGCGGCTCGGCGGCCGCATCCCGCGCGGTGTGCTGCTCGTCGGTCCTCCGGGCACCGGCAAGACGCTGCTGGCGCGCTCGGTCGCCGGCGAAGCCAACGTGCCGTTCTTCACCATCTCGGGTTCTGACTTCGTCGAGATGTTCGTCGGCGTCGGCGCGAGCCGTGTCCGAGACATGTTCGAACAGGCCAAGAAGAACGCGCCCTGCATCATCTTCATCGACGAAATCGACGCGGTCGGCCGCCATCGCGGCGCCGGCCTCGGCGGCGGCAACGACGAGCGTGAGCAGACCCTCAACCAGCTGCTGGTGGAGATGGACGGGTTCGAGGCAAACGAGGGCATCATCCTCATCGCTGCGACCAACCGCCCCGACGTGCTCGATCCGGCGCTGCTGCGCCCGGGCCGCTTCGACCGCCAGGTCGTGGTGCCGAACCCCGACGTGATCGGCCGCGAGCGCATCCTCAAGGTGCACATCCGCAAGGTGCCGCTGGCGCCCGACGTGGACCTCAAGGTGCTCGCCCGCGGAACGCCCGGGTTCTCCGGTGCCGACCTCATGAACCTCGTCAACGAGGGTGCGCTGCTCGCCGCCCGGCGGAACAAGCGGTTCGTGACCATGGCGGAGTTCGAGGACGCCAAGGACAAGCTGATGATGGGCGCCGAGCGCCGCACCCTCAGCCTGACCGAGGAGGACAAGAAGCTCACCGCCTACCACGAAGCCGGGCACGCCCTGCTGGCGATCAAGATGGAAGGATCCGACCCGATCCATAAGGCGACGATCATCCCGCGCGGCCGTGCGCTGGGCATGGTGATGCGGTTGCCCGAGCGTGACCAGGTCTCGCTCACCCGCCGCAAGGCCTACGCCGATCTCGCGGTGGCGATGGGTGGACGCGTCGCCGAGGAGGAGATCTTCGGCTACGAGAAGGTCACCTCCGGCGCTTCGGCCGACATCAAGATGGCAACCGGCCTCGCCCGCGCCATGGCCACCGAGTGGGGCATGTCCGACAAGCTCGGCCCATTGCTCTACGGCGACAACCAGGACGAGGTGTTCCTCGGCCGCTCGATGATGCAGCGTCAGGTGCATATGTCGAATGACACGCAGAAGCTGGTCGACGAGGAAGTGAAGCGCTTCGTCGACGAGGGCTACCAGACGGCGCAGCGGGTGATCCGCGAGAACATCGACGATCTCCATGCGATCGCGCGGGCGCTGATCGAGTACGAGACGCTGACGGGCGACGAAATCCGCGACCTGCTGGCCGGCAAGCCGCCGGTTCGCGACAGCGAGTCGGATGCCGCGCCCAAGTCGACCGGCGTTCCCTCGGCCGGCAAGAGCGGCAAAAAGCGTCCCGGTCCCCAGCCCGATTCGGGTCTGGAGCCGCAGCCGGAAGTCTGATCCGGCTCACACAGTTGACCTCCGACTGACGGGCCACCTACGGGTGGCCCCTTTCTTTTTGCGGAGGCTTACATGCCTTCGACGAAGGCGATGATGTTGCCCTCGGAGTCCTTGGCCCAGGCGTTCTTGACCGGGCCGTAGGTCACCATGCCGTTCTCGGTCTTGAGACCGGGCAGGTCATAGTCCTCGAAGACCACGCCTTTACCGCGAAGCGTCTTCATGTCGGCGACGAGGTCGTCGCAGTTGAAGGCGAACAGCGTGTGCCCGGCGGTGCCGGCGAACTGGGTGGGGTACATGAAGGCCTTGAGGCCCCCGCCCAGCCGATAGTGCACGCCGTACTCGTCCTGGGAGGCCGGCTTGATCCCCAGCTTTTCCTCATACCACTTGGTGGCGCGGGCAATATCCCCCGCCGGTATCATCGCAGTCGCTTGACGATCGGCAAACATGGCATCCCTCCTCTTTTGCCAAGGGAAGAACATTAGCAGAGGAGCGCGTTCGGGGGGAAAGGTTGAAACTTCACGGCGTGCCGCCCGTTGCTACCGGTACTCAAGAGACAGGAGGCCGCTATGGGCGACAGGGAACAGCAGCAGACCGACATGACCCCGCAGGAAGTCGAGGATCGAGTCTGGGAGCTGGCCGAGAAGATCGATTTCTGCATGTTCGTCACGTGGGATGGCGAACGGCAGCAGGCACGTCCGCTGAGCTCCCGGCCGCGGCGAGAGGAGCACGCGATTTACTTCCTCGTCGACGTGCACGGTCACAAGAACATTCAGATCGAGCAGTACCCGGTGGTGAACATGAGCTTTGCCGACACCGGGTCGATGAAGTTCGTCTCGATCAGCGGCCAGGCTAGGGTCAGCAACGACCGCGCCAAGATCCGCGACCTCTGGAGCGCCTTTGACAAGGCGTGGTGGGAGGATGCGGAAGACCCCAACATCCGGCTGCTGACCGTGGTGCCCGAGCGTGCCGAGCTCTGGGACTCGCCGAATAAGCTGGTTGCGTTCGCCACCATGCTGACCGCAGCGGTCACCGGTGCGCAGCTCGACCACGGCGACAACGCCACCGTTCGCATGTAGCCGACGACATTCGTCACGACGTCCTCCCCTTGGGCTGGCGTCGTGACCCTATCGCCGGGTTGTGTCGTGACGGTCACACTCTGGCGTTTGCCGGCGGCTTGGCTAGGTCCAGCCTCAAAGCGCCGTTAATCAGCCCCATGCAATGTCGTTCACGATTCCGGCCAATCCGGCTATTGTGGCAGCGACCGCGGGGACTGTTCTCATGGCTAAGAGCTATTTCGGCACCGATGGCATTCGGGGGCGCGCGGGCGAAAAGCTCACGCCCGAGCTGGCGATGAAGGTGGGCATGGCTGCCGGCCTGACCTTCGATCGTGGCGACCACCGCAACCGGGTGGTGATCGGCAAGGACACGCGGCGTTCCGGCTACATGATCGAAAGCGCGCTCACCGCCGGCTTCACTGCGGTGGGAATGGACGTGTACCTGCTCGGACCGATGCCGACGCCGGCCGTCGCGATGCTGACGCGTTCGCTCCGCGCCGATCTTGGCGTGATGATTTCGGCCTCGCACAACCCTTATGACGACAACGGCATCAAGCTGTTCAAGCCCGATGGCTACAAGCTGTCGGATTCGGTCGAGGCGGGGATCGAGGCGCTGATCGACTCCGACCTCACCTCGCGGCTCGCCAAGGGCAAGGAGATCGGCCGGGCGTGGCGCGACGAGGAAGCCCGCACCCGCTACATCGAATATGCCAAGCGGACGCTGCCCAAGAGCACCGACCTCTCGGGGCTCAGGGTCGTGCTCGATTGCGCCAACGGTGCTGCCTACAAGGTGGCGCCGGTGGCGCTTTGGGAACTCGGCGCTGAGGTGTTCACCATCGGTGTCGATCCCGACGGGTTCAACATCAACGACAAGGTCGGCTCGACCGCGCCCCAAGCGGTGGTCGCCAAGGTCAAAGAGCTGCGCGCCGACATCGGCGTCGCGCTCGATGGCGACGCAGACCGCGTCATCATCGTCGACGAGAAGGGCCAGGTGGTCGACGGCGACCAGTTCATGGCCGTGATCGCGCAGTCGTGGCTCTCGCGCGGGCAGCTGCAGGGCGGGGGCATTGTCGCCACCGTGATGAGCAACCTCGGACTGGAGCGCTACCTCAACGATCTCGGCCTCGGGCTCGAGCGCACGCAGGTGGGCGACCGGTATGTGCTGGAGGCGATGCGCGCCAAGGGCTACAACGTCGGCGGCGAGCAGAGCGGGCACATCATCCTTTCGGACTTCACCACGACGGGCGACGGACTGGTGGCGGCGCTGCAGCTGCTCGCCGTGCTCAAGTCGGAGGACCGGACGGTCTCGGAAGTCTGCAACCGGTTCGAGCCGGTGCCGCAGCTGCTCCAGAGTGTGCGGTTCAAGCAGGGCAAGCCGCTCGATCACAAGCTGGTCATGCAGGTGATCGCCGAAAGCCGCGCGCGGCTCGGCAATGCCGGCCGGCTGGTGATCCGCGAGTCTGGGACCGAGCCGGTGATCCGCGTCATGGCGGAGAGCGACGACGAGGGCCTGGTGCAGGCGATCGTCCGCGACGTGGCGAGCGCGATCCAGCAGGTCGCCTAAGCCTGCGGGCAGGGCCCCCTTCAGCAACTCCGCTAGCACCGCTCCGCGAGCTTATTGCGGAGCGGATGTCTCGTACTGCGGCCGGGCTGCATGGCACTTGGCCATGTGAATTTCGCTGCCGTTTTCCTTCCCGCGACAACGCGCAAGAATAGCCGCGCAGAGCCGCGCAAAACCCCATCGTTACGGGCCGTTAGGGTTAAGTCTTAGGGTTAAGTGAGCTTTAAGGAAGTCCAGCGATACTTGCCATCACTCGACTGGTGTCGTGGCAATCAAGGGAACTGAAGAATGCGCAAGTTACTCGGTGTACTGATGGTGGCCGCGGCCGCCTCTGTCGCCGGCCCGGGGCAGGCCGCCGACTTTCCGGAATATCCGCCCATCGATGTACCCGAGGTCGACTACGGCCTGTCCGGTTCGTTCTACCTGCGCGGCAGCGTCGGCGTTAACGCCATGTGGGGCGGCGACGTGACCTACTCGACCTGCGCGGCCTGCGGTGGCGCGGTCACGGTGGTCGCTCCCGTCGTGGGCGCCGGGTACGGCTACAGCTTCGGCGCCGGCTTCGGATACGAGACCGGCGACGGCCTCCGCGGCGACTTCACGGTCGACTATCTCCAGAACACAGGGATGACCGACGGCACCTATACCCTGGCGCTGCGCTCGACCATCGCGATGGCCAACGCCTACTACGACTTCAACTTCGGTGGCCTGGGTTCGGCGGCCGGCGGCTGGGGCGCATATGTCGGTGCCGGTATCGGTGCCGCCTACAACCAGACCAGCGTCACTGGCACTCCCGCTCCGGGACCGGACGGTGCCAACTGGGCTCCCGCCGGGGCGCTCATGGCCGGTGTCACCTACGACATGGGCAACATCGTCACCGACGTAGGGTATCGCATGCTTTATACCCCGCAGATCACCAACGGCTCGGCGGCGTTCCCGCCGGCGGCGACGCCCTACTACATCAACAACGTCGTCACTCACGAGCTGCGCGGCACGGTTCGCTACCGCTTCAACTAGCGAAACGCGCGCCACCAGTCGCAAGAGCGGCGCCTCCCGGATGGGGGGCGCCGTTTCTGTTTTACCGGCCGCTCAACCGGGGACGACGTAGAGCTGGCCCTTGTTGTGGGTCTTGCGCAGCTCGGCGACGATCTCGAGCATCGAAAGCTGCGAGGGGTTCTTGGGCACGTTGTCGAAGACGCCGCGGTTGCCGAGGGGGCGAGGGGAGATGCAGCCGATGACCCATCCGGCGTGCGGCGCCTCGTGGATCAGGATGCCCTCCTGCGGCCCCTTGGCGGCGCCTGTGACCCGCAGGCAGAGGCCGTCGTGCCCCTTGCGCAGGGTTTTCACCACCTTGTTGCCCTCTTCGATGCGGATGCCATAGGGCGTGGTCCGCCGCACCAGCCGGACGTAGCCGACGTCGTACTTGTCCACATGGCCGAGATTGGTCCGGTAGCGCTCGACGGTGGTGAATTCCTTTGTCGAGGCTACGTCATCGCCGGCCGCGGTGACGAAGAGCCTGCGTCCGGTGAGCTCCAGCTCTTCGGCGCGCTCGTCCTTCTGCAGCGGGGCGGGGCTGGGACCGGTGAACGAGGCGTACTTGATGGTCGGACCGACCATCATCAGCATCGTGCCCCAGAGACCGCTGATGCGCTGGCGATTGGGAGGCTTGGCCAGGCTGCGGCCCGGCGTACGATATAGCGCGCCGCGCTCCTCGGGGGTCAGGTCGTCGACGTCGTCGATGTTGACGGCGTCCTTGCCGGAATTGTCGAAAATGAACTCGTCGTGCGGAAAGCGCGACAGGAAAAGCGTGACGGCACTCATCGGAACCACCTCTTGTCCGATCGATGCGCCCCCACCAGGGTCGAGAATAGAACAAGTCTTCCGGCTCGGCTAGGCGAGCTGGAATGCTTCAAATCGATGTAGTTCCTCTTCAATCCTGGGGCGAAAACTCTCGTCGCCCTTTTCGACCCAGTGCCATGACTGGATCAGCAACTTGCCGGCGGCACGATCCGTCTTGAGATCGATCGCCGCGACGATCTCGTCGCCGACGAGCACCGGCAGTGTGAAATAGCCGAAGCGGCGCTTGGCCTTGGGCACGTAGGCCTCGAAGACGTGGCCATAGGCGAAAAAGCGCTCGGTGCGCTTGCGCTGGATGACCAGGGGATCGAACGGGGAGAGGATGTGGACGAGGTCCCCATCCGGTCTCTCGGCGTTCTCCAACACTTCGGCGGACGCCCAGTGCTCGATGCGCTCGGCGCCTTCAATCACAACCGGCCTTAGAGCACGGCGGCGCACCGCGGCTTCGATGTGCTCCCGAACGGCCTTTCGAAAGGCACCGCTGGTGTGCTGCACGGAGTCGACGCTGATCACGCCCTGAGCCCGTAGCGCCCGTTCGACCAGGTAGGCGATCATCTGCCGCTCGGTCGCGGGCTTTGGCGGCGTTTCCCACCCGAAGTGCCGGTCCATGAGCTCGTAGGTCTTGAGCATCCCGGTGCGGGCTGAAATCGTCAGCACGCCGTTCCAGAACCCGAGCTGGAGCGCGGCCTTGCTCGGCTTGCGGCTCGCCCAGGGGTGCTCCTTCTCGCGCAGCTCGTCGTCCTCGATGTCGCGGATGGTAATGGGGCCATTGTCGCGGATGAGCTTGATGACGCGGCGATAGTCCTTGGGATCGACGGCCTGGTTCCAGCGCGAGGGGTGCGTGCGATGCCGCTTCATCTCCGGCAGGAAGAAACGGAAATCGCGCACCGGCACGTAGGCAAGGGCGTGCGTCCAGTATTCGAATGCCGTCTTGTCGATGCTCTGGGCCTGCTGCAGGTCGGCCCGCCGGTAGTCCGGGATGCGGGTGAAGAGAATGTGGTGGTGGCAGCGTTCGATGACATTGATCGTATCGATCTGTACGTAACCAAGGTGCTCGATGGCGAGCCGGGTCGCTTCGGGGCCGGCGCCGAAGGGGGCGCGCTGGTCCAGCCGCTGCGCACGTAGCCAGATGGCGCGGGCCTGCCGGGTGCTGAGCTCCAGCGGCTTCACGCCATGCCTCGGTCAGCCAGCGCGGCTCATGCGGGGACGGGGACCCCGGCGTGGAGGCCGCCCTGATCCATGGTCAAAACCCGGTCGGCCTTGGCTGCAAGCGCTGGATCATGGGTGATCAGGAGTATGGCGGCCCCGCGCTCGCGGGCAAGGGAAAACATCTGCTCGATGACGCGCGCGCCGGTGGACTGGTCGAGGTTGCCGGTCGGCTCGTCGGCCAGCAGCAGGAGCGGCTTGGTGACCATGGCGCGCGCGAGCGCGACGCGCTGCTGCTCGCCGCCCGAGAGCGCGCTCGGCAGGTGGTCAAGGCGCTTGCCGAGGCCAACCTCCTCGAGGGCAGCAACGGAGGCCTCGCGGATTTCGCGATAGCTCAGCCCGCTCTCGGCGATCTCAAGCGATAGGGCGACGTTCTCGAGCGCCGTCATCGAGGGGATGAGGTGGAAGTTCTGGAACAGGATGCCGAAATGCCGGCGCCGTATGATCGCCAGCTGGTCCTCGTCGAGCTTCGAGATGTCGGTGCCGGCGACGACGATCTTGCCGCTGGTCGCGCGCTCGAGGCCGCCAAGCACCATGAGCAGCGACGTCTTGCCGCTGCCCGACGGGCCGACGATCGCAGCGACCTCGCCCGGCGCCAGTTCGAGGCTGACGTCGCGCAGGATGTGCAGCTTGCTGCTACCGCTGGCGAGCTCGAGATTGACCGCAGTGGCGGCAACGACTGGATCGGGCATCTGGACCTGAGGCTGACTGAGCCGCTCAGATAGGGTGATCAGCCACGAAAGAAAAGCCTTCCGGTCGTATTGCTGTCGCTTGGCCGTGGCAGTCTGGTTCCGGTTTCCAAGGAACGCTCCATCAACATGGTAGTTGTAAGCCTCGCCAGCGCCCGGGGCGGCGTGCACAAAGCCAACGATCGGCGGGGGCAGGGTATGCCCGAGAACGGCGCTCATCAGCCGATGACGCAAGACGAACTCGATGCGGTGCGCGACACGGCATATTTCCTATGGGAGGAAGCGGGGCGGCCCGAGGGCCGCGCCCAGGAATTCTGGCGGCGCGCGACCGAGCAGTTCCGCCGCGCCAAGGCCTACCAGCTCTGGCTTGAGGAAGGCCGTCCGGAAGGTAAGGCCGAGGAGCACTGGCGCAAGGCGGGCGACCTGGAGTAGGTCGCGATCAGTGACGCGGCACCTTCTCGGCATCGAGGATGGTGCCGGCAAAGTCTTCCACCACTTCCCAGCACATCGTGACGGTCCCCCGGCCGGGGTCGTACCAGGCGTTGGCCATGCCGCAGTCCTTGAACGTGACGGCGATGTCGCGCTTGGTGAAGACGAAGTTATCCGAGAAGATCTTGGCGAAACTCTCGAGTATTCCGCTGTCGCGAAAGACGGGGGTGAGTGCTTCCCCGGTACCCAGCTGAGAGGGCGCGAACGCCATCGTCACCTTCTTGCCCGGAGTGTTGGCGGGCAGGTTGCCGGGAACGCTGAGGTCGCCGCCCGGATCGCGGGTGACGTTTGCGACGATCCGCACCCAGGCGTTGAAGTGGCGCTTGTACTCCTGGGTGCAGAGGCGGCGCTGGTCATCGGGCAGCTTCACCTTGTCCGCCACGTCGACATAGGTCACCGGGTCGGCGCCATAGATGCGGCAGAGCGTGTTGCGGAATCGGCGGGCGGTGTTGGCGTGCTCGTCGAACCAGGGTCCGGCACGGCCGTTGGTGCTCTGGTTCAGGTAGTACCACAGCAGCGTCGAATAGCGGGCGAGATCGGTTGTCCACTTGACCACGACCGGGTCGGTTTCGTCCTTCATTTGCTCCCGGCTGAAGCTGCTGCCGAGCAGCAGCGCAGAAAACTCGTCGGCGGTGTCCTCCTCCGGGCCGACAGCTGGAAGGTCGAGCTCGCCGATCATGGCGTGACCCATCTCGTGGAGGAAGACCCCGAGCACCGCGCCGAGCACGATGCTGCTCTTGTGCAGCTCGGCCTCGCTCATGCCCGGTGCGATAGGGGCAAGGGTGATGGTCTTGGCAGTGAGGTGCGGCGGAGGCGCCAGCGGCTCGGCCGGAAATGCGGCGGCAAGCTCGGCGAGGGTGCCGGCCTTGCCCCAGTCGGCCATGCCGGCCTTCCAGACGAGGTCGTCGGCCTTGGTCTCGCCGGAGCGGATGCGTGCGAGGAGCTGCTCGAGGGTGAGCGGGCCGACCTGCTGTCCACCGGCGACGACGTAGTAGTCGGCGGATTGGGTGGGGGCGAAGAGGTCCTTCAGGTCGGCGACGTCGGCGGCCTTCGTCCAGTCGGCCATGCCGTCGGCCCACACCAGGGTGTCTGCTTTCAAGGTGCCGGCAGCGATCAGCGACCTGAGCTCGTCGCCCGAGACGGGGCCCTGCTGACCCTGGTCGGAGACCCAGTAGTACTGCGCCGCGGCCACTGCCGCGACGGGGGTGAGCTGCAGGTCCGTGCTGCCGCCCGGGCCGAAGATGGTGAAGGCGAAGCCGCTCGCCGCGAAGGTGCCCCGGAACTGCACGTTCGGCTGCCCCTGCAGCGACAGGGTACCGTTGAACTTGCCGTCAGGATCGACCGTCCCGGTCAGGGTGCCGGTATCGCCGCCGCTGAGCACGCCAGTGAGGTTGGTGCCGGTCTGGGTGAAATCGAAGTAAGTGACGGGCTGTCCTCCGGTCTGAAAACGTCCGGTCATAGACGCTGCAACCGCGTTGGCGGCGGTGGTCAGGCCGAGGTCGGGGATGGTGTCAGCGCGCCGCCAGTCGGGGAAGGTGGCGGTCCACACCAGCGTGTCGCCGCTGAGCTTGTCCTGCGCAGCGAGCGCCTTGAGCTCATCGAGGCTGATGGGGCCGTGCTGGGTGCCGTTCGCTGCCCACCAGTATTGCGCGGGCGGCGGCACCGGCATTACCGCCTGAGCTGCCGTTATTGCTGCAAGCAGAAGCGCCAGCGCGAGAACGACTGTACGAAAGACTTTGCCCATTTTGCCATCCCCCCGGTGCGACACAGTAAACCGCTGCAAAGTGGGCTGTCCACGTGCTCACTCGGGGCAGCAAGGGGCATTAACTGACGCGTCCTCAACACGCTTGACACTGCCGGTGCGCAGGCATATCAGCCCGGCCCAGGACATCTTGCCCTAACGCAAGACTTTCGACCTGGGAGGGTCGCTCATGGCTGATATGCCCCTAGCCGCGCCGGCGGTGAAACCGGCTAATCCAAATTTGTCATCGGGTCCCTGTGCCAAGCGTCCGGGCTGGACGGTGGAAGCGCTTGCCGACGCACTGGTCGGCCGCTCGCACCGCAGCAAGCCGGGCAAGGCCCGCATCCAGCGCGCGATCGATCTAACGCGTGAGCTGCTGGAAGTGCCGGAGGACTACCTCATCGGCATCGTCCCGGCCTCCGACACGGGCGCGGTGGAGATGGTGCTCTGGAGCATGCTGGGCGCTCGCGGCGTCGACATGCTCGCATGGGAGAGCTTCGGCCAGGGTTGGGTCACGGACGTGCAAAAGCAGCTCAAGCTTGCCGATGCTCGCATCCTCACGGCGGAATACGGCAAGTTGCCGGACCTCAAGCAGGTCGATTTCACCCGCGACGTGGTCTTCACCTGGAACGGCACGACCTCCGGCGTCCGGGTGCCCGATGCGAGCTGGATCCCCGACGACCGGCAGGGCCTGACGATCTGCGACGCCACCTCGGCGGCGTTCGCGCAGAACCTCGAGTTCAGCAAGCTCGATGTCGTGACCTTCTCCTGGCAGAAGGCGCTTGGCGGCGAGGCTGCGCACGGTGTGCTGATCCTGTCGCCGCGGGCGGTCGAGCGGCTCGAGACCTACAAACCGGCCTGGCCGCTGCCGAAGATCTTCCGGCTGACCAAGGGCGGCAAGCTGCTCGCGGAAGTGTTCGAGGCGGCGACGATCAACACGCCTTCGATGCTGGTCATCGAGGACGCGATCGACGCCATGCACTGGGGCCTGGAGATCGGCGGGCTGAGCGCCATGCGGGCTCGCGCCGACAGCAACTACACGGTGATCGCCGATTGGGTCGCCGAGACCGACTGGGTCGAGTTCCTCGCGGTCGAGCCCGAGACGCGGTCCAACACTTCGGTCTGCCTCTCGATCGTCGATCCGGCCATTACGGCGCTCCCGCCGGAAGGGCAGGCGGCGTTCTGCAAGGCGCTGGTGGCGCGGCTCGACAAGGCCGGCGCTGCCTACGACATCGGTGCCTACAAGGACGCCCCTCCGGGTCTTCGCATCTGGTGCGGCTGCACCGTGGAAGCGTCCGACCTGAAGGCGCTCACGCCGTGGCTGGATTGGGCGTTCGCGTCCGAGAAGGCGGCGCTGGCCAAGGCAGCGGCCTAGGTCCCTGCCACGCCCTCGTGGTTCGACGAGCTCACCATGAGGGCTACTGCCTCTCGTAGGTTCTCATCCTGAGCCTGTCGAAGGTTGAGGGCCTGGCTCCCAAATTCAATGTTCACATCAGGAGGGCGCGATGCCCAAGGTGCTCGTTTCGGACAAGCTCAGCAAAACCGCTGTGCAGATCTTCAAGGACAATGGCGTCGAGGTCGACTACCTGCCCGACCTCGGCAAGGACAAGGACAAGCTGCTCGAGGTGATCGGCCAGTATGATGGCCTGGCGATCCGCTCGGCGACCAAGGTCACCGAGAAGGTGATCGCCGCAGCGACCAACCTCAAGGTGATCGGCCGCGCCGGCATCGGCGTCGACAACGTCGACATTCCGGCGGCGACCAAGAAGGGCATCATCGTGATGAACACGCCCTTCGGCAACTCGATCACGACGGCCGAGCACGCCATCGCCATGATGATGGCGCTGGCCCGCCAGCTGCCCGAGGCCGATGCATCGACTCGCGCCGGCAAGTGGGAGAAGAACCGCTTCATGGGTGTCGAGGTCACCAACAAGGTGCTCGGCGTGATCGGCGCGGGCAACATCGGCAAGATCGTCATCGACCGCGCGCTCGGCCTCCGGATGAAGGTCATCGCGTTCGATCCCTATCTCAGCCCTGAGAAGGCGCTCGAGATCGGCGCTGAGAAGGTGGAGCTCGACGATCTGCTCGGGCGCGCGGATTTCATCACGATCCATACGCCGGCAACCCCCGAGACCCGCGGGATCATCTCGAAGGACGCGGTTGCCAAGATGAAGCCGGGCGTGCGCTTCATCAACTGCGCCCGCGGCGAGCTGGTAGATGAGGCCGCGCTCTACGAGGGGCTCACCTCGGGCAAGATCGCGGGCGCAGCGCTCGACGTCTTCGTCGAGGAACCAGCGACCAACAACCCCCTGTTCACGCTGCCCAACGTCATCTGCACGCCTCACCTGGGTGCGTCGACGACCGAAGCGCAGGAGAACGTCGCGTTGCAGGTCGCCGAGCAGATTTCGGCCTACCTGATGACGGGCGAGATCACCAACGCGCTCAACTTTCCCTCGATCACCGCGGAAGAGGCGCCGCGCCTCACCCCCTGGGTGCGCCTCGCGGAGATGCTCGGCTCGTTCGCCGGCCAGCTCACCGAGACCTCGCTCAAGGGCATCCGCATCGAGTACGAGGGGGCGGTCGCGGGGCTCAACACGAGGCCGATGACCGCCGCTGCGATCAATGGCGTGCTCAAGCCGCAGATCCAGGAGGTCAACATGGTCTCGGCGCCGCAGGTGGCCAAGGATCGCGGCATCAACGTCGAGATCACCACGCGCGATCAGCAGGGGCAGTACGAGAGCTACATCCGCCTCACCGTCTTGACCGAGCGGCAGGAGCGCAGCGTTGCCGGTACGGTGTTCGCCAACGGGAAGCCGCGCATCATCCAGGTCAAGGGCATCAACATGGAGGCCGAGCTCACGCCTTCGATGCTCTACGTCACCAACGAGGACAAGCCGGGCCACATCGGTCGGCTGGGCACGCTGCTGGGTAACCTCGGCGTCAACATCGCCAACTTTAACCTCGGCCGTGCCGACGTTGGTGGCGATGCGATCGCGCTGCTCTCGATCGACGGCAAGCTCAACGACAACCAGCTCAACGAAATCGCCGCCCTGCCAGGCGTGCGGCAGGCCAAGTCGCTGGCCTTCTAGTGGAACAACACGGGTCGCGGCGACGCTGCGACCCGTCTATTCCCCTCTGAGGGCGCTCCATTCCGCCAGGACGATGCCGACGACGATCAACGCGCCGGCGATGACGTGGAAGGGCGCGAGCTGCTCGCCCAGCACCAGCACAGAGCCCAGCGCCCCGAACAGCGGGATCAGGTTGATGAAGAGGCTCGCGCGGTTGGGCCCGATGAGGTCGACACCCCGCACGTAGAGCATCTGCGAAATCAGCGAGGGGAACAGCACGGCGTAGGCGATGATCGCCCAGCCGAGCGGAGTGGTCTGGTTCAGCCCCTCGACGAAGAGCCCGAAGCCGCCGCCGAGCAGTGCCTGGAAGACCACCGAAGCGATCAGCGCAATGAAGACGGTCGCAAAGAGGAAGCTCATCCAGTTGGTCGCCGGACGGTAGCGCAGCAGCAGCGAATAGACCGCGTAGGCAAGGCAGGCGAGGATCACGAGAAAATCGCCGAAGTTCACGTCGAGCGCGAGCAGCCGGTCGAGCTCGCCGTGGGTGGCGGTAACGGCGACGCCAACGATGGTGATGAGCACGCCCACCAGCTGCAGCGGCCGCACCCGCGTGTGGAAGAACGCGAAGTTGCCCGCCATGACGAAGATGTTGATCGCCACCTGGTCGAGCGAGAGGTTCACGCCCGAGGTGAAGTGGGCGGCGACGTAGAGCAGCACGTTGAAGGTCGTAAAGCCGACCGCTCCGTAGAACAGGAAGAGCGGCCACTTCGCCATGATGCTGGGCAGATCCGGCCGCAGGGTCCTCAGCGCGAACGGCAGGATGATGAGGAAGGCGCCCAGCCAGCGCAGCACGATCAGCACGTAGGGGTCGACGTTCCCGACCGCCGCCTTGCCGGCAACGGAATTGCCGCCCCAGAAGGCAACGGTGAGCAGCAGGATGAGGTAGGGCCGGTCGAGCAGGGAGCGCTCCAACGGGCGGGCGGCAGGCGGATTCGACATCTGATCTCTTGTCGTGACGACGGGTCGGACTTATCAGCAATCGCCGCAGCGGCAAACCTTGCTGCTGACCCATCGCCGCGGCTACGTCCAGGCTGACACCAACCACTTCGGAGAACACCCCACAAATGGCGAATGTGATCGTCGTCGGCTGTCAGTGGGGCGACGAGGGCAAGGGCAAGATCGTCGACTGGCTCGCCAGCCGGGCCGACGTCGTGGTGCGCTACCAGGGCGGCCACAATGCCGGCCACACGCTGGTGATCGACGGGGTGAGCTACAAGCTCGCGCTGCTGCCCTCGGGCGTGGTGCAGGGCAAGCTCTCGGTGATCGGCAACGGGGTCGTGGTTGACCCGCACCATTTCGTGCAGGAGGTCGAGAAGCTGGCGGGGCAGGGCGTCCACGTCAGCCCCGAGATCCTGCAGATCGCCGACAACGCGCCGCTGATCCTCTCGCTGCACCGTGAGCTCGACGCGATCCGCGAGAGCGGCAACTCGGGCTTGCGCATTGGTACGACCAAGCGCGGCATCGGCCCCGCCTATGAGGACAAGGTGGGCCGTCGCGCCATACGCGTCTGCGACCTCGGAGAACCGGACACGCTGCGCGACAAGATCGAGCGGCTGCTCGGCCACCATAACGCGCTACGCCGCGGCATGGGCCTCGACGAGATCAGCGCCGATGCGATCCACGCCGAGCTGACCGAAGTCGCGGACCGCATCCTGCCCTATTCCGGGCAGGTCTGGCGGCTGCTCGACGAGAAGCGCCGTGCTGGCGCGCGCATCCTGTTCGAGGGTGCCCAGGGCGCGCTGCTCGACAACGACCACGGTACGTACCCGTTCGTGACCTCGTCCAACACCGTCGCCGGCCAGGCTGCGGCAGGCTCCGGCCTCGGGCCCACCGCCATCGGGTACGTCCTCGGCATCACCAAGGCCTACACCACGCGGGTGGGCGAGGGCCCGTTCCCCTGCGAGCTGTTCGACGATGTCGGCCGGCACCTCGCGACGGTTGGACGCGAAGTCGGCGTCAACACCGGCCGGCC
>JAEZBF010000436.1 GCA_023427545.1 Pseudomonadota bacterium | reverse complement strand
CGTCGAACGTGGTGGCGTTCCAGCACGCTTCCTCGATCTTGTCGCGCATGCCGGACTTTTCGACCATGTCGTTGAGCGGAACGATGCCGCCCGAGTCCTTGATCTCGGCAAGGTTCACCGAGGCGCTGACCACATCGGCAGGGTTTCCCGATGCGAGCTCGACCACGACCTGCGTCATGTAGTCGTTGACCGGCAGGTTGCGGATGTCGAGCTTGACGCCCGGATTATCCTTCTCGAACTTCTCGCCAACGAGGCGCCACCAGTCGCCCAGCACCGGCTGGTTCCAGTACCAGGTCCCGACTGCCAAGGTCTTGTCCTGGGCGACGGTTGCCGTTGTTCCTGCGAGCGCGAGACCCGCAGCCATCAGCGCGCTGACGCCGATGCTCGTTAGAAATCTCAGTCTCATTGCAGTTCCCTCCTATCATTGTCTCCCACCCCTGCTCGGCCGGTCTCCCGACTCCTAGGCAGCGGCCCGTTGAGCGCAGCAAACGTCCAGGGCGCCATCCCGGGCAGGCTTTGCCTGCATGCTGGCCGCGGGCGCGCCGCGGCAGGCTTTTTGTCCAGCTCGTGCGAGCCGTTCTGTCACAGCACCACGCCCTGAGTTTCGAGCTCCGCCCGGAGCTGGGCGTAGGGCACGGCCCGGGGCGTGATCTTACCGCGACCGGCGATAGCAGCAGCCACTCCTGCGCCCTGACCCGTAACGAGGCACCCTGCCTGCTGGCGGATCGAGCCGCAGGCGACCCGGTCGGCGGACACGCAGCGGCCGGCCACCAGAAGGTTCTCGATGCCCTGCGGCAGCAGCATACGGTAGGGCACCTGGTACGACTTGCCCTCGCGGATCGCCGACATGCGGGTCAGCTCCTTGCCGCCTTCAACGTTGTGGACGTCGACGGTTGCACCGCAGAACCCGATCGCATCCTCGAAGGTCCGCGCCTCGAGCACGTCCGACCCGGTCAGGACATAATCACCCACGATCCGGCGCGTTTCGCGGACGCCGACGATATCGGCGACCTGCAGCAGGTAGGAGTTCTCGAAGCCGGGGACGTACTCACGGAAGTAGTTGGCGGTGCGTACGGTGAAGTCACGCATCGAGCCGATCGCCTCGCTCAGCGACTCCACGTCCGTGGCATCGACGCGGTAGGCCATGTCCACGTTGTGCATGGTGATGTCGTAGCGGATCTTGCCGCCACGGAAGACCGGGCGGCAGATGCTGGTATGGGCGCGCGGATTGAGCGTAGTGGTGCCGAAAGGGATCGGATACTTGCCCTCGGCAGCCGCCTTCTCGCGGATCGAGTTGATTGCGAGCACGGTGAAGGGCATGCCCTTCTCGTAAAGCTCGTTGAGCTTGCGAACGTATGCCTCGGAGAAGTCACCCTTGGTCTGGTTGATGGCGGCGATGGTCTTGTCCATCTCGACGCCGCCCATCAGGAAATAGAGCGTGATCGGCTGTACGTAGGTGACGTCGTTCTTCTCGCCCTGCTCGTAGGGCGCGCCTGCAAAATTGGCGACGTGGCCATCCCCTGTCGCATCGATGACGACATCGGCGGGAATGAAGCGGCCGTAGTCCGTCGTCACTCCGGTAATCCGGTTGCCGTCCTTACGAACCCCCGTGACCTTGGTGTGGTAGAGGATGCGGACGCCCGCCTCGCGCACCATGTGGTCGACCACCCACTTCATCAGCTCGGGGTCGAACAACACGCGCACGGGGGCCTCGCCGTCCTTTAGGCTGTAGGAGCCGCCCACGGCGATGAGCCGATCCACCAGCTCCTGCGCGATGCCGCGGACAACCTGGTTGCCGGTGTAGAGCGACTCCATCTGGACCAGCGTTTCTTCGTCGCGCCAGGGCTGGTGACGCATCGAAACGATGCCGGGGACGAGGCCGCCGGTCATGGTTCCGCCGAGATAGCTCAGCTGCTCCAGCAGGGTAACCTGGGCGCCCGCCCTCGCCGCCGCGATGGCCGCCGCAAATCCCGCTGTGCCGCCGCCGGCGACCACCACCTCAGTCATGCCGTCCTCCAACCAGAAAACCGGCCCCACCATCGGCCGCCGTGACTGATGTTCTAGCGAGTGGATAACATACTTGTAAATCTGAAATTACAGACCAGGTAAGGCCTGCGACGCTCATTTGCGAGCCGCCTTTTCGGCCTCGTAGGCCGCAAGCGCCTCGCCCTCGAGAGGATAGGTGCCGAAGATCGACGCGCCGGCACGGAGGCGACGAAGGATGAATTCCTCCTGGTCCTCGTAGGCGATAGCCTCCTCAGCGACCTTGTCCGCGATGCCTGCGGGAACAAGGATGACACCATCGTGGTCACCGACGAGGAAGTCGCCGGGGTAAACGGCGACGCCGCCGCAGGTGACCGGCACATCGAGCTCGATGAAGCGATGCGCTTGCGTGCTGTTGGGCGGGCATACCGCCTTGGCGTAGACTGGGAACCCGCCGGCCGCGATCTCGGCGGCATCGCGCACGCCCCCGTCGGTGACCACTCCAGCGCAGCCGCGCAGGCGCATGCGCTCGAACAGCATCATGCCGCCGCTTGCTCCGGTCGCGTCGCCGCGGCAGTCGATGACCAGCACATGGCCGGGCGGGCACTCCTCCGTGGCGCGGCGCTGCAGGTTGACCTTGGGGTCGAGCGCCTTGTCCTCGGCGAGCTTGTCCTCGCGCACAGCGACCGAGCGCATGGTGAAGGCGCGTCCCACCAAGCGCGGCCGGGAATTCGGCAGCGGCACGACGCCATGGAGGAACACGCGGTTGAGCCCGCGCTTGGTCAGGATGGTCGAGAGCGTCGCCGTCGAGCAACGGCGGAAGCTTTCGAGCAGTGCATCGTCTCCTGGGAGGGTCATCTCAGAAGATCTTGGGTTCGGGCGTCGGACCCGCGGGCAGCAGGAAGTCGAAGTCGCATCCCTCGTCCGCCGACATGACATGGTCGGTGAACAGGGCGCCGTAGCCGCGTGAATAGTAGGGCGCGGGTGGCTGCCAGGCGGCCCGGCGGCGGGCCAGCTCCTCCTCTGGGACGAGAAGGTCGAGCCGTCGCGCGGCCGCGTTGATTTCGATGATATCGCCGTCTTCGACCAGCGCCAGCGGCCCGCCACGCGCCGCCTCCGGTGAGACGTGGAGCACGCAGGCGCCGAAGCTCGTGCCGCTCATGCGCGAATCCGAGATGCGCAGCATGTCGCGAACACCGCGCTTGAGCAGCTTCTTGGGGATCGGCAGCGCACCCCATTCGGGCATTCCCGGAGCCCCGATAGGACCGGCGCTCTTGAGCACGATGACGTCGTTCTCGTCGATGTCGAGGTCTGGGTCGTCGATTCTTTTCGCGAGGTCGTCGCGATCCTTGAAGGTCACCGCCCGGCCGCGATGCTGCAGCAGGTGCGGGCTGGCGGCGGTGTGCTTGATGACGGCGCCGTTCGGGGCAAGCGTGCCGCGGACCACGATGAGACCGCCCTCGGTCGACAGCGGATTGTCGAGTGTACGTATGACGTCGGCGTCGAAGACGTCGGCGTCGGCAACGTTCTCCGCGAGCGTCCGGCCGTTCGCAGTGATACTGTCGCCGTGCAGAAGCGGCAGCATGTTGCGGATGAGGGCGCGCAGGCCGCCGGCGTAATAGAAGTCCTCCATCAGGTACTTGCCGGCTGGCCGCAGGTTGGCAATGACCGGCGTCTTCCGCGAGATGCGGTCAAAGGTGTCGAGATCGAGCGGAATGCCAAGCCGCCGGGCCATGGCGATGAGGTGGATGATCGCGTTGGTCGAGCCTGAAAGCGCCATCACGAGGCTGACAGCATTCTCGAATGAGCGCATGTCGAGGAAGCTGGCAGGGCGTTGATCCTCCCAGACCATCTCGACGATGCGGCGCCCGGAGTCCGACGCCATGCGGATGTGGTTGGAGTCGGCGGCGGGGATCGAGGCGGCACCGGGCAGCGTCACGCCGAGTGCCTCGGCGGCGCTGGTCATCGTCGAAGCCGTGCCCATGGTCATGCAATGGCCGGGGGAGCGGGCGATCGACTCTTCCATGTCCTGCCACTGCCGGTCGGTGATGTTGCCGGCGCGCTTCTCGTCCCAGTACTTCCAGTTGTCGCTGCCGCTCCCGAGCAGCTTGCCGCGCCAGTGGGCATTGAGCATCGGGCCGGCCGGCACGAAGATGCACGGCAATCCCATGCTGAATGCGCCCATCAGCAGGCCCGGGGTGGTCTTGTCGCAGCCTCCCATCAGCACGGCGCCGTCGATCGGATGAGCGCGCAGGACTTCTTCGGTCTCCATCGCGAGGAGATTGCGGTAGAGCATCGTGGTCGGCTTCATCATCGGCTCGCTGAGCGAGATCGCCGGGATCTCCAGCGGGAAGCCGCCCGCCTGCCAGACGCCGCGTTTTACGTCTTCAACACGCTGCTTGAAATGGGAGTGGCACTGGTTGAGATCGCTCCAGGTGTTGACGATCGCAATGACCGGCTTGTTCTCGAAATCCGCCTTCGAGTAACCGATCTGGAAGGTTCGCGAGCGGTGGTTGAATGTCCGCATCGCCGGTGCGTTGTACCAACGCTGGCTTCGCAGATCCGAAACGCTGACCTTCCTCAACTCCACCGCCCTCTCCAAAACTAGAGCGGCCCAACTTCGACAGTTGTCATATGCTTGTCAATGCATTTGTGCTAGGGATGTTAGTTCGTTGCCGCTCCCAATCGCGGCGTGGTATGGCTCCGGGATGGAGAACTTGCCCCTGACGCTCGCGGCCATCGAGGCCGGAGCCGATACCGTCCCCCTGCCCCGGGATTCCACGCGAAGCGATGCCGTCTATCGTGCCCTCAAGGGATGGATCCTCGAAGGCAAGGTGCCGTTCGAGGGGCGTCTCCCCACCGAGAATGAGTTGGGCCTCCATTTCGGAGTCTCCCGGCCCATCGTGAGGCGGGCCATCGCGCGTCTACGCGACGAGGGTCTGGTGCGATCCATCCAAGGCTCCGGCACGGTGGTGATCTACAAGCAGGGCGCGCCTCCAATCCCCGTCAACAAGGAGATGGCGCAAGGAAGCGTACGCGACCTTCAGCGCTGCTTCGAATTCCGGCTGTTGATTGAATCGGAGGCCGCCTATCTGGCAGCGCTCCGGCACAATCCCGCCTCCCTCAAACGCATCAGCGAGTGCGTCTATCCGTCAGGTCACGAGTTCTGGTCGACCACGCCTCGAACGGGCGAAACGCTCAATTTCCATGGAGCGGTGGTCAAGGCGGCCGACAACGTCTTCCTCGAGAGGGCGATGGACCTCATCATGTCCCAGCCCGGGTTCCAAGTTTATCTGCGCCTACGCAGCGCGACGCGCGCGGTCGACCCGGACGGCGATCGCACGGCGGTCAACCAGGAACACATCGAGATCCTTCGGCTGATCGAGCGGCGGCTGGCGGACGATGCGCGTGAGCACATGCGTTACCATATCCAGAGCGCCTACGATTTCGTGATCAACCGCATACCGCTCGACGATCGCAGCTAGTCGGCTGATCGACGTGATCAGATCGCTCGAAGCAGAGCGTCGACCATCGCCTGTGCCATCGCAGATCGCGTTTCCTCCGTTGCGCTGCCGATATGCGGAAGCAGGATCACGTCGTCACGCTCGAGCAGTGCAGGTAGGGGTCTCGGCTCATCCTCGAAGACGTCGAGCCCTGCCCCAGCTATCGCCCCAGCTTCCAGGGCCGCGACGAGCGCCCGCTCGTCCAGCACCGATCCTCGGCTGACGTTGATCACCCACCCCGCCGGCCCGATCGCCTCGAGCACGCTGTCGTCGACGAGATGATAGGTCGCCGGGCCACCGGGACAGCAGATGACGAGGAACCTGCACCACCTGGCAAGCTCTTCGAGGCTGTCGAAGTAGCGGGTCGCAGTGTCCGACCTCGGGGACCGATTATGGTAGCCGATCTCCATTCCAAAGGCCGCAGCGCGGTGGGCCAAGGCACCACCGATCGTGCCAAGGCCAAGGATGCCGAGCCGGGCGCCCGCCAGCGCATGCCCGAGCCGGTACTTCTCCGCTTCCCAGCGACCGTCCCGCACGTATCTGTGGGCCCGGCTAAAGTCCCTTGCTAGGGTGATCGTCAATCCCATTGCAACATCGGCAACGTCGTTGGCGAGGACGCGCGATGTCGTCGCAACCGACACCTTGCGTCGGGATAGTTCCTGCAAATCGAGCCCGTCAGTTCCGGCGCCGAGACAGGAGACGATCCGGAGGTCAGGCAGCAGGTCTAACAAGGCGCTGGTCACGGACGTCTTGCCGTTGGTGGCAATGCCGCGAATGCCCGGCCGGGGGGTTCCTCCGACCAGCACGTCTTCTGTGAGGAGCCTGAAGCGTTGCCGAAGAGCGTCCAATGCATGCGGGGGCATCGGCCCTATCTGCAGCACCTCCGCACCGGCCGCTTCACCAATCTCAGGTGATTCCATTCCCCTTGCTCGACTTGAGCCCAATTCGCTGCAGAATTGACATCTATGTGACAACATGTCTACAGCGTCACAACGGCCTCGCGAGGGATCGACCATGACGGCAGCACAGGTGGTGATCGCCGATGAGGCACTGCGCCGCTTCGTGGCATCCATCTTCGAGCATGCTGGCTCGACGCAGAGGGAAGCCAGCCTGATCGCGCATCAGCTGGTTGAAGCCAACCTCACCGGCCATGACTCCCATGGCGTGGGATCGATCCCCGTGTACATCCGGAATGTGCGCTCGGGCGGGCTGGTGCTGAACCAGGAACTTTCGATCGCCCTCGAGTCCGGTCCGCTACTTGTATGCGACGGGATGGGCGGCGCCGGGCAGGTGATGGGCTATGATGCGATTGCGCGCGGAATTGCACGCGCCAAGGAGCAAGGAGCCTGCATACTTGGATTGCGCAACAGCCATCACCTGGGCCGGATCGGTCACTGGGCCGCCCAGTGCGCGGCTGAAGGGCTGGTGTCGATCCACTTCGTCAATGTGATCAGCGCACCGACAGTGGCCCCGTTCGGCGGCAGAGCGGCTCGCCTTGGCACCAACCCCTTTGCGGTCGGCATTCCGCGCGGCGCAGAACCCCCGATTCTGCTCGATTTCGCAACGAGCAAGCTCGCGGTGGGCAAGGTTCGTGTCGCCTACAACGAGGGCAAGACCCTCCCGGAAGGCGTGCTGCTGACGCCGGAAGGGGACCCCACCACCGATCCCGCGACGTTCTTCGGCAAGACGCGCGGCATCCTGCTACCGTTCGGGGAGCACAAGGGTTCGGGCCTGGGCCTCGCGTGTGAGCTCCTAGGGGCCGCGCTAACCGGCGGCAAGACCCAGACGGGCCCCAAGGCCCGCGAAGCCGTTATCAACTCGATGCTGTCGATCATCATCTCGCCCGACAAGCTCGGCACCGAGGACTCATATCTGTCCGAGATCTCGCGGCTGATTGAGTGGGTGCAATCGGGGGAAAACCGGGACGTGCTGCTGCCAGGGGACGTGGAGGCCCGGACGCGAGCGGAACGCATCCGAGAGGGCATCCCGATCGACGCAAAAACCTGGGACGACATCCTCGGGGCGGCGAAAGACGTCGGCGCGCCTCTGGCGGAAGCAACGGGAGCTGCCGTGGCCTGAACGGCCTCCCGCGAGCGGCGTAGATTTACAAATCTGCAAAACCACTCTCACGCTGGCGGCACGGCGCTGATATAAGGCCGGTCTAGCTCGCGCAGGGAGCACGCCAGCCATGTCCCAGATGAAGCCGACGACCCAGCGCGTCTCGTTCGGCGATCAGGTTTATTCTCAGCTGCAGCGCCTGATTCATCGCGGCGAATACCCTGTCAACTCGCGCCTGCCGCCGGAACAGGAATTGAGCCAGCGCTTCGGCGTCAGCCGGCCCGTGATCCGGCAGGCGCTGCGCAGGCTCTCGCTGGAGGGGGTGGTCGAGAGCCGTAAGGGCTCGGGCACCATCGTGCGCATCGGGCAGTCGACGCTTCAGGGCGGCTTTCCGGCGCTCAACAGCGTTGCCGACGTGGAGCAGTTCTATGAGTTCCGCATCGACATCGAGAGTCACGCCGCAGCGCTTGCCGCCGTACGCCACACCCCAGCCCAGCTCACCGAGATTGAGGCGGCCGTCGATGCCTCTTCGCAGGCCATATCGGCGCGCAACCTGCGCCTTGCCGCCGATCTGAACTTCTCGTTCCATCGCGCGATCGCCAAGGCTTCTGGCAACCGCTTCCACCAGACCGCGATCGAGCTGCTGCCGAACGCTATTGGCCATGTCGGCTACGAGTTCCGTATCGGCACGTCGGACGAGGAGCACGGTCGCTCGCTGGTGATCCTGGGCGAGCACGAACAGATCCTCGAGGCAATTAGGATGCGGCAGGCTGAGCGTGCATCGGCGTTGATGGAGGAGCACATCACCTCCGCCCAGCGCTACCTCTACGCCAACCTCAGGCTGTCGTTCCGGAGCGAGGCCGAGCCGGCGTAACGGCTACGCCTGCTGCGTGAAGAGCCGCGGCTTCGCGCGCTCGAGCGCACCCCAGTAGTAGGCGCTTCGGGCGAGGAAGAAGATGTGGAGGCCGATCCATAGGCCGAGGTTTCCCGCCACCGGTTCGAGCACAAGACAAGCGGCAAGGAAGATCACCAGCGCCACGATCATGCCGTTCCGCATGGTCACGTTCAGGGTCGAGCCGATGAGCACGCCGTCGTAGATGAAGCTCGGCATGCCGGTGAGGGAGGCGATCGCCGCGATCCAGAGGAACTGGCGGGCATAGTCTCTCACCGGTTCGCTGGTGGTCATGAAGTCGATCACGAACGGGCCGCCGAAGAGCCAGATCAGCGTGAGGCCGAGCGAGATGACGAGGCCCCAGCGCATCGAGAGTGCGTAGGCTTGCTCGTAGGCCGGACGGTAATTCGCGCCGACCGCCTTGCCGCAGAGCGCCTCGGTAGCCTGCGCGGTGCCATCGAGCATGTAGCCCGAGATCATCAGCAGATTGAGGAGGATGGCGTTGCCGGAGAGTGCGAGCTCCCCCAGCCGTGATCCTTGCGCCGCATAGAAGCTGTAGGCGCCCATAAGCGCGATCGAACGCAGCATAAGGTCGCGCGAGAGCCCGACCATCCGCCGCACGCCGGAGGGGTCGAGAAGCTCCGAGGGATGGATCAGCGGCAGGATCTTGCCCAACCCGCCGAAGTGCTTGACGACCAAGCAAAGGCCGAGCATGGCGGCCACGATCTGCCCTAGCACTGTGCCGAGCGCGGCGCCGAAGATGCCCCACCCGAAGCCGTAGACGAACAGGACGGAGAGCGCGATGTCGACGAGGTGGATCACGAACTGCAGGAGCATGCCGGTGCGGGCGTTCCCACGACCGTAATACCAGCCGAGCAGCGCGTAGTTGAGAAGCGAGAACGGCGCTGACCAGATGCGGACGTTGAAGTAGAGCCCGAGGGCATCGGCAGCCGCCGGCGTGGGCGGCGCCAGTGCCGCGTTGGCGAGCGCGAGGAGAGGCCAGCTGAGGGCGATCATCCCGATGCCTAGGACGAGCGCTGCGGCGGCCGCCCTGCCGAAGTGGATCAGGCCGTCGTGGCGGTCGCGCGCGCCGATCGACTGCGCCGTGAGTCCAGCCGTACCGGTTCGCAGGAAGAACGCGACCGAAAAGAGGAAGTCGAAGGCGAGGGCACCGAGCACAAGCCCGCCGAGCAATGCCGGGTCGCCCAACCTGCCGATGACGGTGATGTCGCTGAGGCCGGCCAGAGGCTCGGTGATGAAGGCCACCGACGCAGGCAGCGCAATGCGCCAGATATCGGCCGAGCGCACATCGAAGGGGTAACTCGGCCGCGTCAAGGTTTACCGTCAGCGATCAGGAAGCGCGGATGCCTTACATGCCGCCATTCGGCACCGCAATGCGGTTTCGGGGCGCTGAATTGGTCCCGAGGCTTCGGCTGTGGCGCCCAACGGCACCTATCCTGCCCGGAAAATCTGCGCCATCTATGCTTGCGGATGTCCCGCGCCGAGCTGAGGATGACTGGAACGAAGTACATTGTGGCGCTGACGCTGGGTATGCTCGCGTTCGGCGCCGCCGCGCAGGTTCTGCTCGACAGCGCCGGCCGGGTCGTGGTGGCCATGCCGCACACAGAGGTCGCTCCCGTCGACACCTCGAAGTTCTCGGTGCCGCCTACGCCGCTCGTGCCCCGCAGCCTACCTTCCTGGGCACGGGGACCGGTGCGAGCCACATCCATCGAACGCCCGAGTGGGCAGGAGGTCGAAGTGCGCCTCTTCAAGGCGACAGAGCCGGTGCGCGTGCATATGGGGCCGTCAGAGGACAGCGCGCGGCTGGGCGTCCTGCGCGCGGGGCTACCGATACGCGTCGTGGCTGAGGAGGACGGCTGGGCGAAATTCCTAGGCCCCACCGGCCGCGCGGGTTGGGTCGAGCGGGATTCCCTTGTGGAGGTTAAGCCATGATCGAGTTGTGGAAGTTGCCCTCAGCCCCGCTTACGCGGCTGCCGGGCGGAATGGTCGGCTTCGCGCCGTTGAGCTGCTCGATGGCGAACCCGGCGGCGGCCTTGTAGCGCGACATGAACTCGTTGCGCTCGGCGGGCGGCACCACGTCGTCGATATTGTCGAACCTACCGCCACACCTTTCATCAACGATGTTAAGCAGGCCGAACGGACCCGCACCGCGATTGCGCAGCACGAGCTGGGAGATCGGATCGCACAGCCGCTCATCGTAGGCGGCGAGGGCGAATTCGCTCACACCATGAGCGAGGATGGACGCGCCCAGGATGCGCGCGTCGACGATGGCCTGGCTCGCGCCGTTGGAGCCGGTTGGATACATCGCATGCGCGGCATCGCCGAGGAGCGCCACGGGTCCGTCCTGCCAGGTCGGCACCGGATCGCGGTCAATCATCGGGTTCTCGTAGGCGACGTCGGCGCGTCGAAGCAGATCCGGCACATCCAGCCAGTCGTAGGTCCAGCCGTCGAAGTGATGGATGAAGCTTTCGATCTGCACCGGCCGGAACCAGGCATTGCTCTGCCAGCCCTGAGAGTTGTCCAGCGTCAGTTCGGCAATCCAGTTGATGGTGGCAAGCCCGGTTTGCGGGTGCGGATGTGAGATCGGGTAGAAGACAACACGCTGCCGATGGGTGCCCAGGCCGACGAAGGAGGAGCCGGTGCGGATCGGCATGGCCTTGGTCGTCCCCCGCCACATCACCGCCCCGCCCCAGTTGATGGGCGATTGATTTGGATGCATCTGCGCGCGCACTGCCGAATGGATGCCATCAGCGCCGATCAGCAGGCTGCCAGCGGCACGAGTCTGCGACCCATCGTTGCGTTGGACAATCGCAATGACCGAGCCGTCGGAGTGCTTCTCGTAACCGGCGACCCTGTGCCCGAGTTTCACGGCGTCTGGACCCGCCCGCTCGAGCAGGGTTTCGTAGAGCAGCACATGAAGCATGCCGCGATGCGCAGCGTATTGCGGCCAGCGGTAGCCGGCCTTCAGGCCGCGCGGCTCGGAATAGATGTCGTTGCCGTTGAGGCCGACAAGCGCCCATTCTAGCGCCGGCACACCAACCCGGTCGAGCGCTTCGCGGCCGATGCCCAGGTCACTGAGCTCACGCACCGCGTTGGGCTGGATGTTGATGCCCACGCCCAGCGGGGCGATCTCTCGCGACGCTTCGAACACGGTGAACGGGACGCCGATCTGGTGGAGGGTGAGAGCCGTCGTGAGGCCGCCGATGCCACCCCCGGCTATAAGGACGTGAGGCTCCTGCATTCCGGGTCCCTACTCCACCAAGTAAAGGTCGATCTGGACGGTCGGGCCGTTGCGGGCGCCGGTACCAACGAAGATCATACGGTTGAGCCAGGCGTAGTCGGGGTGCCCTGTCTCGAGCCGTGCCGAAGAGCGCATGTAGTATTCGCCCGGGGGAACAAGTTGGCCTGAGGCCAGTTGCTTCATGACCTCGGCGGGGCCGTGGCGGTACCCGGTGTCGATGATCTCGACCAATGCGCCGTCGGAAGTCTCGAACGCATAGCGGGCGTTCATCTCGGTCATCCCGTTGCCAACCGTCTGCCAGTCCGCCCCGCCGCTCACGATCGTTCCGGAAATCGACTGACCGCTGACGCGACCGCCGACGATCGGGACGATCCGGCGTTGGCCGAAGCGACCGTCTCCCAAATTGCGCGGCGTACCGACCTCGACTTCAAGCGTGCAAAACGGCCGCAATACCGGCGCGGGTAGATCGAGAATGGCAGTTCTCCCCCTTTTCGATCCCGCCTCGGGTGCAGCAACGCGAGAGCCACTGGAGGCGGACATGTCCTGCTTTGTGCTTCAAGCGTTCGGACTTGCCAATGCCCTCGGGTGGAATGGGTGAGAGGTGCTCGTAAGTGATTCCCATCGCGAAGGGCGGAGGTGCGCTCCGGTCAGCGAGCTCGAACCCGTCGATCGACGAGGGTTGACGTCACCGCCCGCAGGGGTGATCAGGCTCACCATGCAGCTGAACAGAGACTTCGACCGCTTGCATGCCTGCCTGCGCGCTAATGATATCGCAGTCTTCCTCGACTTCGACGGGGTGCTGGTTGCGATTGCCCCGACTCCGGAGGCCGTCATCCTCGAAGAGGCAATGCGACAGGCACTGCGACGCCTCCAGCGTGCGGCAGGCGGAGCCATCGCCATTGTTTCAGGCCGGAGCGTTGCGACGATCGACCAGAAGCTCGGGGCGAAGTTTCTGGTCGCCGGAGATCATGGAAATGAGCGGCGGGGGGCAGACGGCACCATTGTTTGGCTGAACGAAGCGGCTCTGGGCGCCACAAGCGAACTGGCTCGAACAATGGAGGCGGCGACCGCGGGCGACAGCAGACTTGTCGTCGAGGTCAAGCCCAGTGCCGTCGCGCTCCATTACCGCCTGGCGCCCGAACGCGGTGCCGAATGCGAAGCAATCGTCGCCGGGGCGGTGGAGAACGACCCCACCTGGTCGGTGATCCGAGGCAAGATGGTGATCGAAGCTCGGGCCAGCGGTGTCCACAAGGGAGCGGCGGTGACAGCCTACATGGCAGAGGCGCCGTTCAACGGCCGAGTTCCAGTCTTCATCGGTGATGACGTGACCGACGAGGATGGATTTGCCGTTGCCGAGGGCATTGGTGGCTTCGGCATCAAGGTTGGTTCTGGGCCCACTCGGGCATCCATCACAATCCCCGGTCAGGAAGCCGTCCTACCGCTGCTGAACGATCTCGCCGACCGCCTCGCAGGTGGCAAGTAGATGGGTAGGCTCGTCGTCGTTTCCAATCGGACTCCTGCTCCCGGAAAGGTCGCGCCGGGTGGCTTGGCGACCGCGCTCGAGGACGTTCTGAGGCAACGACAGGGGCTGTGGGTTGGCTGGTCGGGAGCCCTCTCCGAGACACCGCAACCACCACAACTCAGGGAGATGCGAGGCTATACGGTTGCCGGCATCGACCTGACCGAGACGGATCACGCCGGCTATTACGCAGGGTTCGCAAACAGCGTACTGTGGCCGACATTCCACCTTCGGCCGGACCTGGCTCAGATCGAGCCCGGCTACTTCGACGCGTACATGCGGGTGAACGAGCAGTTCGCCGACGCGGTGTGCAGCCTGATCCAGGACGATGATCTGCTCTGGGTGCACGACTATCACCTGATCCCGCTCGGGTCGGTGCTGCGCCGGCGGGGCGTTGGGAACCGTATCGGCTTCTTCCTCCACATCCCCTTTCCGCCGCCGGAGGCGCTTTCGGTAGTCCCTGGCCATCGGGAACTCGTCAATTCGCTGACCGCATACGACGTCGTCGGGCTTCAGGCCAATCGTGACGTCGCCGCGCTGAACGACTTCGCCTCGGAGGAGCAGTTCGTGCGCGCCCGCAAGAGTGCGGGCCCCCTCGAGCCGCTCGAGGATCTCAAGACCGAGGTGTTCCCGATCGGCTCCGACCCCGATACCTTCAGCCGGCTGTCGGTGTCAGCGGAAGCGACGCAACTGAGGGAGGCCTTCCAGAAAGTCTCGGGCGCGCGTCCCCTTATTCTCGGAGTAGACCGACTTGACTACACCAAGGGCCTGCCCCAGCGCTTTTCGGCCTACGAGCGGTTGCTCGACGACTATCCCGAGCACCGCCGGAACGTCAGCTTCCTTCAGATCGCGCCACCTTCGCGGGCTATGATCCCGCAATATCAGGAGATTTCGGACGAGCTGAATTCCGCCTGCGGCCGCGTCATGGGCCGGTTCGCCGAACCGGATTGGCACCCGCTCAATTACGTAAGGCGCGCCTTCGGCCAGGCTCAGCTGGCGGGGCTCTACAGGACGGCGCGTGTCGGCTTCGTCACACCACTGCGTGATGGTATGAACCTCGTCGCACATGAGTATGTCGGCAGCCAGGATCCCGAGGACCCGGGAGTACTGGTGCTCTCGATCTTTGCCGGAGCGGCCGAAATCTTCCCCGAGGCGCTGCTGGTGAACCCGTACGACACGAACGAGACCGCTCGCGCGCTGGATGCCGCGCTCAGGATGCCACTCGCCGAACGTCAGGCGCGCTGGCGCGGCCTCTCAGGAGCCATCCGGCGGTACAGCATCACTGCGTGGGCAACGAGCTTTCTCGACCGGCTTTCTAGGCCGAGCTAAGTAAACTGCTGCAGCTTTATTAGCCCAGTTCGTGCTATGCTTTCTCCCGGGAGAGCACGGGGGCCAGCATGACTGTGACTTCAGCGCCAGTGAACTGGCTCATTCCGGTCGTGGCACTCCTCATTGCTACCTTCGCAATCGTGACCGCCGAGATGGTGGTCGCAGGGCTGCTACCGGCGCTTGCCACGGACCTCGACGTTACCATCCCGGTCGCGGGCCAGCTCATTACCGGCTACGCTATCGGCGTCGGCGTCGCCGGGCCCTTCCTTGCGCTTCTGACCAGCCGTGTGCCCCGCAGGGTACTGCTTCTGGCCGTTATGGTGATCTACATCGCAGGCAATGTGCTTTGCGCAGTGGCGACCAGCTACTGGACACTCATGGCCGCGAGGCTCGCGCTTTCCGCCTGCCACGGCCTGCACTTCGGAGTAGCCATAGTCATCGCAACCAGGGTTGCCCCCGATGATCGCAAGGCCACTGCGTTATCTTTCGTGGTCGCTGGTGTGAGCGCGGCTACCATCCTTGGGGTACCGCTGGGCACCGCCATCGGCAATGCCTATGGCTGGCGCACCACCTTCTGGGTTGCAGCGGCAATGGGGGTTCTCGCGCTCGTCACCCTAGCTCTGTTCATTCCAAACCGCACCGGCGAACCGGTACAGTCGTCGGACATGAAGGCCGAACTCGCGGCGGCCGTCCGCCCGATTGCGCTGCTCTGCTATGCGATCTTCGCGACGCTGCTGGTCGCCTACTTCATCATGCTCGCCTACATCGTGCCGTTCCTCACGGATGTGGCGGGAGTTGCGCTCGACCTCGTCCCTGGGGTACTCCTGGTTATGGGGATCGCCTCCTTCGCTGGCACGTTGGCCGGCGGACAGCTCGGCGATCGTCTTCCCGGAACTGCGATGCTTGGCGCATTCACCCTCTTCGCGATGTTCCTCGTCGCTCTCTGGTTCTTCGCGTCTAGTCCATGGGCCGCAGTTTCGATGCTGTTCCTGGCGTGGCTCGCAGCGTTCACGATCCCGGCCTCGCTCCAGAGCCGGCTGCTGCGAGAAGTGGGTGACGCACCGAACTTCGCGTCGACGCTGATGAATACGGCATCGCAGGTGGGCATCGCGATCGGTGCCGCAATCGGCGGTCTCCTCATCGCCAGTGGATGGGGCTACGGCCAACTCCCGCTGGTCGCCGCCGTCTTCAGTGCGCTCGCGCTGCTGGGCGTGCTGGTGCTCGTGTCCCATGATGGACGCAGGGTCATAACGCCAGCTTAGGGGACCTACCTTCCTGCTCATGTTCGCGCGCCGCGAACGCTTCATCCAGGG